>CAXTDP010000335.1:0-6406 GCA_964242295.1 uncultured Acetobacteraceae bacterium
CCCTCTTCCGGAGGGAGAGGGAGAAAGCCGCAGGTCCCGGCACGGCCAGCCACGACCGGTCCGGCACGTCAACACCGCGAGCAAACCACAATGATGGCATCCGGCCCGCCCCTATGACGGCGGCGCCATCTTGCACGTGGTCGGCAAACGCTGGGCTTCCGGCTCGATCCGGCCGACCGTCTTGAAGCCCATCTTGTTGTCCGGGAAAGTGTAAGGCATTCCCGGCTCAAGCTCCGACACGAACATCGGCGTCAGCAGTTGGTGGTTGTCCGGCCGCATGGTGGCGTCGCCCAGCGGCGTGTGCTGGACCATCGTGGCCAGGACCTGGCCCACCTTGGCTGGGTCGCTGCTGTCAGCCTGCTTGATCGCGGCTGCCAGCATGTCAATCTCGTTCACCACACGCCAGTAATAGAACTTGACTCCGTACTTCGCTTCGAACTCGCTGGCCATCTTTTCGATTTCGGGGGCGCCGACGTTGGCATGCCATTCGCTGATCTGAGCGTAGCCGCGCCCACCGGCGCCGGCCCCGGCAATCACGTCACCCGATCCCATGTAGTACGTGAAGAACGTTCCCTTGTAGCCTGCGTCCTGCGCCGCCTTGGCCAGCAGCGCCAGGTCCGCTCCCCAGTTGCCGGTCACCACCGCATCGGCGCCAGCGGCCTGGAACTTCTGCACGTAGGGCGTGAAGTCCTTCACCTTGCCCAGCGGCACCCGCTCGGCGCCGACGACCTGCAGGTCCGGGCGGCGGTTGGCGAGCATAGCCTGCGCCGCCTTCTCCACCGACACGCCGAAGCTGTAGTCGGGGTTGAACACATAGACCTTCTTTACGCTGGCCTGGCTGACCAGGTAATCGGTCAGCGCCCGCATCTTCATGTCCACGTCGGCGTCGAAGCGGAAGTGCCACCAACTGCACTTGTCGTTGGTCAGCGCTGGGTCCACGGCGGCATAGTTCAGGAACATGACGGCCTGGTTCGGCGCGCGGCGGTTGTTCTTGTTGATCGCGTCCACCAGTGCGAAGGCGACCGCCGATCCGTTGCCCTGCGTCACGTAGTGGATGCCGTCATCCACCGCCTTGCGCAGCAGGGTCAGCGACTTTTCCGGGCTGACCTCGTTGTCCAGCGCCACCAGTTCCAGCCGGCGGCCCGGCCCCGCGGCCTGCGCGGCATTCACGCGGTCTATGGCAAAGCGGAAGTGCTGCTCGCCAAGCTGGCCGGTGGCGGCGAGCGATCCGCTGAGCGGGTCTATGTAGGCGATGCGTATGACCTCGTCGGCGCGGACGGCGCCGGGCACGGCGGCGGCGAAGATGGGCGCGAGCAGTGCGGCGGCGGCAATGCGCAACATGATGGTTTCCCCCTGGCGGCGCCTGCGGTTCCGGCAGCCGGCTTTGTTGGGGATACCTTCTTGCTTAGCGCAGGGTGCGTCAACGGGGTTGTGTGTCAGCCGGTGGTCAATTCACCAGCATAACCAGCTCCGAGTATTGCGCCAGCACCGTATCAGCCGTCAGCAGCCGAATCGGCCCGACCATTGCCTGTGCGACCAGCAAGCGGTCAAACGGATCACGGTGGTGCAGCGGCAGCTCGGCTACCCGGATTGCGGCGTCGGCCAACACCGGCAGTTCCTCAAATGCCGCTTCTCTCGCAAACCGGTGAACGTCGCTTGGACGCGCGTTGAAATCGTCGCGGCCCTACCGCGATTTGATTGCAATTTCCCAAATGCTCGCAATGCTGAACAGCACGGCGTTCTGTTCGTCCTCGATCATCGCAAGCGTTGCCGTGTCGAGGCGTGCAGGCCGGACCAGCACCCATAAGAGAATGTTCGTGTCGAGAAGCAAACGCATCAACGTCCTTCGAACATGTCGAGCAGGTCATCCGGCAGTGGTGCGTCGAAGTCGTCAGGCATGTTGAACATCTCTGCCATCGTCCCGAGGACGCGTTTCTTGTTGGGCGCCGCCAACGGCATCAACCGTGCCACCGGCTTGCCCGCGCGTGCGATCACGATCTCCTCGCCGTTCGCGGCAGCGTCCACCAAGCGCGACAGATGGGTTTTCGCGGCGTGGATGTTGACGGTCTGCATGGGCCTGCTCCCATGTTGACTAAGCTTAGTCAGGCTATTCCGCCCCTGACCTGTGGCGGCAAGCTTGGATGCCGCGATCCTTGACCCGCCCCGCCCATCCCCGCACCCTTCCCATCCGCACCTCACCGGAGGCCAGCATGGCCCTGACCGAACCCTTCGCCCGCCTCCTGCGCGGGCGGCTCGCCCTGCCTGTCATCGCCTCCCCGCTGTTCATCATCTCCAACCCGGCGCTGGTGATCGCCCAGTGCACCGCAGGCGTCGTCGGCTCCTTTCCGGCGCTGAACGCCCGGCCGCAAGAGGCCCTGGCGGAGTGGATCAGGCGTATCCAGGACGCCCTGGCCGACTGGGACGCGCTTCATCCTGACCGGCCCTCCGCCCCCTTCGCCGTCAACCAGATCGTCCATCGCAGCAACGCCCGGCTGGAGCACGACATGGAGGTGTGCGTCCGCCACCGCGTCCCGATCGTCATCACCTCGCTGGGCGCCCGTCCGGAGGTGAACCAGGCCGTCCACTCCTACGGTGGCGTCGTGCTGCACGACATCATCAACGACACCTTCGCGCGCAAGGCGGTCCAGAAGGGCGCCGACGGGCTGGTGGCCGTGGCCGCGGGCGCGGGAGGCCATGCCGGCATCCTGTCGCCTTTCGCCCTGATGCAGGAGATCAGGGCCTGGTTCGACGGCCCGGTCGCCCTGTCCGGCGCCATCGCCACCGGGTCCGCCGTGCTGGCGGCCCAGGCGATGGGGGCGGACCTGGGCTACGTCGGCTCCGCCTTCATCGCGACGGAGGAGGCCAATGCGGACGCCGCCTACAAGCAGGCCATCGTGGCCGGCGGGGCGGACAGCATCATCTATACCAACCTGGTCACCGGCGTGCACGGCAACTACCTGCGTCCCAGCCTGGTTGCGGCCGGGCTGGACCCGGACAACCTGCCGCAATCCGACGCCAGCAAGATGAACTTCGGCGGCGACAAGCCCAAGGCATGGCGGGACATCTGGGGCAGCGGCCAGGGCATCGGCGCGGTGCAGGCGGTGGTGCCGACGGCACAGTTGGTGTCGCGCATGGCCGGGGAATACGCGGCCGCCCGTGCCCGCCTGCAGCAGCCGCAGGCCACGATGTCCCGCGTGCAAGCAGCGGACGTCTGAGCGCCACAATTCCCTGCCAGGTCCGGCTGCCGGCACAGGAAGGCGAGCGGGCCTTGGCCGAACTGCCTATTGGCGGCCCATCGCTGACAGGATCGCTCCGGGGCTGGCCGGTCATTGCCAGGCAATGCGGCCACACAACGTCCGGCGCTGCATGCCCTACAGAATGCCGTCCCATGGCACTGCCTGGCTGCTGACGGCGCCGCCGGCCCGGGTCGCCTTCTCTGCACGCACCGGCCTGCCACGGCGCATTCACATTGCTTTAATGCAACAAGAAGCATGGTAGTGACCGCCACTCGGAAACGTGTCTGGAACGCGATGCTGCGCCGCACCATCGTGAGTGTCAGCAGTAGCTCGACAACGCCATTTTGGCCTCTGGCTACAGTACGAAAGGCCATCCCATGCCCGGTCTCGGTGATAATATAGCGCAACTGGTCCGCAACCGCCGCCAAAGGGAGGCGGCTGCCGGCGCGGCTCCGGCCGGCACCCCTGGGCTGGTGGATGTGCAGGGCTTCGGCTCGAATCCGGGCGCGCTTCGCATGCTGGCTTATGTCCCCCAGGGGCTGCCCCCCGGCGCCCCGCTGGTGGTGGCGCTGCACGGCTGCACCCAGACCGCGGCCGGCTACGACGCCGGCTCCGGCTGGTCGCGGATGGCTGAGCGTCACGGCTTCGCCGTGCTGCTGCCGGAACAGGCGCGGGGCAACAACCCGAACACCTGCTTCAACTGGTTCCAGCCCGCCGACACCACCCGCGGCAGCGGCGAGGCGGAGAGCATACGCCAGGGCATCGCCCACATGGTCGCGATCCACCGCCTGAACCCGGCGCGGGTGTTCATCACCGGCCTGTCCGCGGGCGGCGGGATGGCGGCAACGATGCTTGCGGCGTATCCCGAGGTGTTTGCCGGCGGGGCGATCATCGCCGGGCTGCCGCATGGCGCGGCGCACTCCATGCCCGAAGCGTTCGAGGCGATGGGCGGGCGGCGCCACTACTCCGCGCAGGAATGGGGAGACCTGGTCCGCCACGCCTCGCCGCATCGCGGCCCCTGGCCCCGCATCCAAATCTGGCAGGGCGACGCAGACAGCACCGTGCGGCCCGGCAATGCGGCAGAACTGGTGAAGCAGTGGACGGACGTGATGGGGCTGCCAACCGCGCCGTCCCTCGTGGATCAGGTGGATGGGGCAGCGCACCAGGCCTGGCGGGATGCGTCGGGCCAGGTCGTGCTCGAGTGCTATATGGTCCCTGGCATGGGCCACGGCACGCCGTTGCACCCTGGGGCTGCCGACCTGGACGAATCGCTGGGCGTGCCGGCCCCCTACATGCTCGACGCCGGCATCAGTTCTACCCGTCACATGGCGCGGTCTTGGGGATTGCTGACGGCGGCGGCGGAGGTCCGGACCGAGGCAGCGCGGAACAAGGCACGGGCGACAGGACAGGCGGCGGGCCAGACGGGCGCGTGGCCGGCTCTCGGAGGGCTGCTGGACGGGCTGCTGCCTGAAATCAAGCTGCCGACCGCGGCCCGCTCGGGTGCAGTGGGCGGGGTGATCGAGAAGGCGCTACGCTCGGCCGGCTTGATGAAGCGTTAGCGCGGTCTGCACCCGGGTCCGAACGCGTAGCAACTGGACCCGGGTGCAGGCCCTTCCTCCAAAAATCCAAATTCGTTTGCGTCAAACGCGCATGCCTACCAATCTAACCGGTTCCTTCCCCCTCTCCCTTCGAGAGAGGGCCGGGGTGAGGAAAGGCCGAAGGATGGTGATTGCCCCGGTGCAGATCCGGTTGCTCCGGCGCCTGCCTCACCTAACCCCGGCTCCCAAGGCCACCGAAGCCGCCGAACATCGTCCTGCCGCGCTGCACAGCCGTTGCAGCCAAGCTTGCGGCCCTGTCTGCCAAGCTGCCCACGCCCGCCATCCATCCCGGCCGCAGGCCGATGCCGAAATGCCCGCACGTATCCTGCACAAGGGCGGCAACGGCAGCCTCCATTGCCGGGTCCGCCGCCGCCACGGCAATGTCGTTTACCGGAGCCGGGTCAGCCTCCGCCACCCGGCGCTCCCAGCCGACGCCCCAAGCCGTCATCGCAAGCTTTGCATTCGACGCCGCCCACCTCGCCGCGGCCTGGGCGTGCAACCCGGCTGAAACACCCTGGAAGCCCGCAGCGTCCAACCCGCCGGCCCGCGCCGCCGATTCCACGAAGCGCGATGCTTCCCGCGACCTTGCACCCAATACGGCACGGGCGCCGCCGCGGTGCAGGCGGCGCAGCGCCTCGACCGCGACGGGGCCGGGGCTTCGGTTCTCGGCCAGTCCGGCGTCGGCGGCCGTCAGCAGCGGCGCTGCCCGGTCCAGCAGTCCGACCTCCGCCAGCAGGCGCTCCAGCAGCGGGCGCGGGTCGTGGCGGTCACGCACGGGGACGACGGCGCAGCGGCCATCGCAGGCTGCCCGCCAAGGCGCTGCCATCCGGTCCAGGTCCAGCCGCGGACTGCCCAGCCAGGCCGCCGCGAAGGCGGGGAAGCTGCGGCCCTCGCGCAGGAACTGGGTGCGCCAGGTATAGAGCGAGTTGAGGTAGGCCGCCTGCGGCTTCACCGTCATCACCGCCTCCATCTCGAAGCCTTGGCTGGTGAACAGGGCGGCGAGCCTGCGCGGGATGCCAAGGGCCGGTGGGGCTTGGCACAGCCCCTCGTAGGACAGGACGACCGTATCGCACGGGGTGCCGCGGAGCTGGGCGGCCAGGTCCTGCAGCAGCTCCCGCCGGTCCCGCCGGGGGCGGCGCCCGTCCAGGGCCTCGCCAAGATACTGGTGGCTGAGGTGCGGCACGGCGGCACCGCTGGGCGTGAGGTCGGGATACAGCACCCCGGCGCCGGCCAGCCCCGGGCGCAGACGGGTCAGCACGTGCTGCAGGCTGGTGGTCCCGGTCCGGGGGGTGCCGATGTGGACGATGGCGCGGCGCATGAGGCGGAACAGCCGGGCGGCGGGCGGCGGTGTCAAGCGGCTTCGTGGAATGCGGCGCGGAGCCGGCCTCCGGCTGCCGTCTGGTCCGGGCGCGGACGCCGTGCGAAGATGGTGCCGCGAAGGCGCACGGACGCCTTGTTCCAGTGGCGACGCCGTGCATCCGCCGCAGCCGGCAGGCAACGACAGGACCTCATGGAACCCATGTTCATCACCTTTGGCGTGCTGGCGCTGGTCGTGGTCCTCGGCATCGGGCT
>CAXTDP010000336.1:0-6391 GCA_964242295.1 uncultured Acetobacteraceae bacterium
CGGTTTCTGAACACGGCAATCTCGGCCGGCCAGTTTCCAGCCCGACTTTTGCCGAGAGTCCGCTCTTCTTTTTGAACCTTGAGACTTTGATCTTTCTTGAAGCTTGGATCTTGAATCTTGGATCTTCCTTCCCAGGCGGCTTAATCATCATCGTCATCGTCGTCCGCGTTTGTGACCGCCGGACGCCCCGGCAGCACTCCCGACGGCCCCGGCAGCACGCCGCGCACGTTCGGGACCGGAGCCGCTGGCTGCGGCGCCGGTCAGCATCGCAACGCCGGCCGGCGATCCCGCATGGGCCGCGGTTGCCCATTGGACAGTGCAGACCGTGCTGGCGGCAGAACGCAGCCCGCGGGCCCAAGGTCCGCGGCTGCCGGTCCCTGCCCCGCCGCTGGGGCTGCAGCCCGGCTGGCAGGACCGGGTGATCGAAGCCGTCGGCACCTACCCCGAAGCCTTCGACCGTTCGCTCGGCGCCGGTTCGCCCTTGGAGCTGCCGCCCGGTCTCAATGCCCGTTGGGACGGGGGCGGGCTGTTTGCGCCTCCCGCCGTAGAGTAGGGCTTTGTCATAGCGTTCATAAAAATGACGCTGAGCGGTCATTTTTATTCAGGAAAGTCATGGGCTACCTACGCCATAATACCTCCATAGGACCCCCAATGAAACGCTCCGCCCTGAAAGCCTGCACCGCCTGGGTCGCAGCCGCATCCCTGCTTGCCCCGTCGCTCGCGATGGCCCAGAGCGCCTCCGTGACGGCGCAGCCGCAGACGGCAGCATCGGGCTTCGGCACGGTGTCGCAGTATTTCCGGGACCCCGCCCAGGACGCGCCGATGTCGCAGGCGCAGGTGATCAACCTGCTGCGCCACCGGGTGAAGTATGTGTTCGTGCTGTTCCAGGAGAACCGCTCGTTCGACCACTACTTCGGCACCTTCCCCGGCGCCAACGGCCTGTTCACCGACGCTTCTGCGACGCCGGCGGTTCGCTCGCCTACCTTGCCCAGCAATACCCAGGTCCTGTACAACACCGATGGCTCGCAAGGGACGATCACGCCGTTCCGGATCGGCACGACGCAGAATGCCGCCGACCTGGACGACATTGACCACGGCCACCCCCGCATGGTCGCCAAGATGAACGCGCCGGGCAACACCGGCACGCCGACGATGAACCGTTTCGCGCTGAACGAGCAGTTCAAGTATCTGTCGGGCGGCCCGACCCTTACCAACACCCAGCCGACCCCGGCCACGGCGCCCGCGACCGTGACGCTGAAGAGCAAGCAGTTCGGCCAGCTCGCGATGGCCTATGTGGACTGCGACACCATTCCGTTCATGTGGAATTATGCGAACCGCTTCACGCTGTTCGACAACATCTTCCAGACGACGGTCGGCCCGTCCACGCCGAACGCCATCGCGATGATCGCCGGCCAGTCCGGCGAAACCCAGTGGGTGAAGCACCCGGGGGACACCTCGGCGGCGACCTTCGGATCGGTGGCGGTGCCGATCGTCAACGACCCCCTCCCGGGCTTGCCGGCCACGGCGGGCGCGGCGCCCACGGCGGGCACGTCGGCGACCCAGTATTCGGGCGTGCCAAGCCTCCCGACCAACAACGTCGCCACGGCCAACACCGGAGCCGCCATTGGCGTGCCGCAGCGCAAGAACGAGTCGGGCGCTCCGACCAACGTGGCCCCGAACCTGACCTTTGCCAGCCTGGCGCTGACGCTCGCCGGACGCACGCTGGGCAGCGTGACCGGCACCGACACCAATCCCGCGGCCGACTTGGCCGACGTGCAGCAGGACATCCCGGCCATCATTGCCAAGAACACCCCGAACTACGCATGGGGCTGGTACCAGAACGGCTACAACGCCGAGCCGAACCTGCCGGCGGCGAACGGCATCAACACCGTGCCGCACGCAAGCTACATCGGCCACCACAACGGGCCGCAGTACTTCGGCTACGTCACCAACAACCCGGCGATGAGCAGCCGCCAGCATGGGCTGGGCGACTTCTTCACCGACGTTGGCGCCCAGAACCTGCCCAGCTCCGGCGGGGTGTTCTACGTGCGCGGCGGCTATGACAACATCCAGGGGCTGGTGCCCAACACCGCGAACGCCACCGGCTACGGCACCGTGTCGGGCACGGCCGACGCCGCCTACATCAACGGCAACTTCCTGGGCGACGACGACCATCCCGCCTACTCCGATGGCCAGATCAGCGAATCGCTGATCGCCCGCGAGGTCAACGCCATCGCCACCAGCCCCTACTGGGGTGAGAGCGCCATCGTCATCACCTATGACGAAAGCGAAGGCGACTACGACCACGTGCCGCCGCGCATCCTGAGCTGGGACCCGGCGGGCTTGATCCTCAGCCGTGGACCGCGCATCCCGCTGCTGGTGATCTCGCCGTTCGCCCGGGTCCATGCCGTGTCGCATGAGGAAGGCGACCACAACTCGGTCATCGGCCTGATCAACAACCTGTTCGGGCTAAATCCGCTGGCCGACCTGCCGGACGAGCTGAGCGCGCGGGTCGGCGGCCAGGCGGCGCAGTTCGCCACCGCAGGCGTCACCCAGGCCAACCTCGGCCCGCATGACGGCGTCGCCAACCCGACCCCGGGCACCGGCAACCTGCTCAGCGCCTTCGACCCGGCACGCCTGCTCGGCAGCGCCCCGCCGCTGCCGGCATCCTATGCGATGATTGACCCGGCGGCCGTCGCGACCCTGCCGCACTTCGGCGGCGCCGGCTGCAGCGCGCTCGGCATCAGGCCGATTGACGCACAGCTTGGCATCACCACGACGGTCCCGGCGGACTTCTTCGCCCGGCCGAGCCAGACCTCGAACTAAGGCCGGAGCCGACCCATGAACACCCGACGCACCCTGATTCTCGCCGGCGCCGTGCTGGCCGCCGGCGCATCCACCGCCGGCGCCGCGACCCTTACCCAGGTTCCATCCATCGCGGCGAGTGCGACGTCCTTCGCCGCATTCACCGACTCCGCTGGAAGCTTCAACGGCGCAACGGTGGCCAGCCCGGCCGCCTACAGCACCTCCACGCCAGGCTCGACGCTGACGTTCACCAGCACCACGGGCACGCTGCAGCGCTACAGCACGGCAAACTTCCTCGACAACAACTTCGTCGGCGGTACGCAATTCATCGCACCGTGCGACCTATACGGCGGCGCCGGCTGCAGCGCGTCTGCGGCCATCACGATCACCTTCTCGGTCCCGACCGCCGGCTTCACCATCAGCGCCGACGATTTCGATACGCTCAGCAGCCATACGTTCACGGCGACCGCCTTCAACGGCACGACGTCGCTCGGCTCCATCACGGCGTCCAGCCTTGCCGACAACGGCCAGCCGCCAGCCATCCTGGCGGCGTTCTCGTCGGTCCCGGTCACCTCGGTGGTGGTCAGCGATCCCGGCGGCTCCTTTATCCTGGCCAACATCGGCGCCAGCGCCGGGGCAAACGCGGTGCCGGAGCCTGCCTCGCTTACCGTGCTGGCAGGGAGCCTGGCGCTCCTCACCGGGACCCGTCGCCGCACGCGGGCCTAGCGCGGCCGCCGAACGGCGTCTTGGCCGGCCAGGGGGGGTGCCCCCTGGCCGGCCCTTCTTTTTGGCCCCTGCTACGGATTGCAGATTAGGCTGGAGTCGTTGCCCTGGCCGTCCGGCCCGCGGGAGCAGAGGTCGTATTCATGCCCGGTCCTGCTGGCCGGGCTGCGGTAAACGTAGGCGCGGTTCCAGGGGTCAACCGGTACCTGCGTGCCGTTGACATAGGGACCGCTCCACGTCGCGGCGCCGCTGGGCCGCACCAGCAGGGCCTGCAATCCCTCCTCGGATGTGGGATACGTGCCCATGTCTAGCTTATACAGGTCGAGCACGCCGGCCAGCCGCTCGATGGATTGGCGCGCGACCGACACCCGCGCGCCGCCGAGCTGGCGCAATGCGGCCGGGGCCACCAATCCGATCAGCATCGCCAGGATCGCGATGACCACGAGGAGTTCCAGGAGGGTGAACCCTGCGTCTGCCTCGACTCCTTCCGCCTTGTTATGGGGCGTTGCACGCATTGCCGCGCCCATCGCCATTATTGCCCTGATCCTAGTCATGCCAGTCCTATCGTGTTGCCGTCCGCGTCTCCGATGCCACTGCTTTAATAGCTGAAGGCAGCCTTGCAACATCACGGCATGATGACGGTTCAGGCCACCGCGCCAACAGCCCGTCCCAGCGAAACCAGCTAAGCGGCCCGGTGCTGCCGATGCAGCGGCGGTGACGGGGTGAATACCGGGCAAACGGTCCGGCAACCAGCTCCGCCTGGCTAGGTGCGTTAACAAATCTTTGACACGTTGTTCACAAGCAAGGCTGCCGCCTCGTGTCAGACACGTCCGGCGTATGAACAACCGGCTTGAACCGCAACCTGCAAGACGCGCCGGCCGAATTGCATCAGGAGGACCAGATGCCCAACACCAACTCTCAGCCAGCAAGCTGGCTGGCCGCCATTGTGGTGGCCTGCGCCGGGGCATGTGCCGTCCCGGCCGGACCGGCGGCTGCTGCGGCCTATGGATTCGAGGACCAGCCCATCGGCGTCCAGACGCCGTTCACCGCCGACCTCGGCGGCGTGACTGCATTGTTTGCCGGTCCGGCTGGCGCCGACCCAGGCACGTTCCAGGTGTCCTACAACAGCTCCAGTGGTCCCTTCCCCGCGCCCTACCGGACGCTGACCAACGCCTTCCTGACCGTCGGCCCATCATTCGCCGCCATCGGCGCCCCGCTGACGATCGCCTTCAGCTCGCCCGTCACCGCCATCAGCCTGCTGTTCGCGCTGGACGACCCGGCAGATGCCGCGGCCTTAAGCCTGTCCACCAATGCCAGCGGCGCCGCGACAGCCCGCGGCACGCTGACGACCGGGTTCCGCTACCCGGAAGGCGTCCTGTCTTTCTCAGGCGCCGCATTCACGGCGGTGACGCTGATCTCGGCAGCACCGGATTTCCAGGTTGACGACCTGTCGGTCACCCTGTCGGCGGCTGCGGTGCCGGAGCCGGTGAGCCTGGCTGCGGCCGGCGCCGGGCTGGCCGGGCTGGCGATGCTGCGGCGCCGCCGGATTTAATTTGCCGTCCTCACCTTTCCTCAAACGCGGATGCACGAGATGGATCAACTTCAGCAGCGCCGGATCGCCGGAACCCTCATGCTCGGAACATGCCTGGGTCTAGCCTTCACCGGGCAAGCCTGGGCGTGGGGACATACCGGCCACGTCGGCATCAGCCAATTGGCGATCCAGAACCTGCCGGCAGACGTGCCGGCCTTTGTCCGCACCGCAGCAGCCGCCCAGTATATCGGCGAGCTTGGCGCAGAAGCCGACGAGTCAAAGACCACCGGCATCGTCACCGGCGCCAGCACAAGCGGTATCCCGACCACCACCTTGACCGTGCACGACGCCGAGCGCGACCCAGGCCACTACATTGACATTGACGACAGCTTCGTGGTCTTCGGCGGCAAGGTCCCGCTCGCCACGATTGGCGCATCAGGCGGTATGCCGGCGACGCGCGAGGCCTTCGACACCGCGCAGCGCACCGCCGCCAATCCTGGCGGCCAGACGCAGTATTCAGCGGGCTACCTGCCCTACAACATGGTTGACGGGTTCCAGCAGCTGCGGAAGGACTTCGGCATGTGGCGTGCGCTGCAGGCCGGGCTGCGCACCGCTGCGACCCCGGCCGATCAGGCCTACTTCCAGTATCAGATCCAGGTGCGGCAGCAGCTCACGCTGCGCGATATCGGCTATTGGAGCCACTTCGTCGCCGATGCCAGCCAGCCGATGCACGTGTCGGTCCACTACAACGGCTGGGGCAACTACCCCAACCCGAACGGCTACACGACGGCGCCGATCCATGCCCCGTTCGAGGGGGCGTTCGTGCGCAACTTCATCAATTTCACCGCAGTGAACAGTGCGGTCCGCCCCTACACCGACCGCGGCACGACGACCAACGAACAGCGCGTGCCGCTTTACCTTGCGGAAACGCTTGCTGCACTTGTGCCAACCTATGCCGCTGCACTGAATTCTGGGAACGACAACTACCAAACCGCACAGCCTGCCGAGGTCGCCATCGTCACCCAGCAGTTGGCGGCCGGCGCATCGGAGTTGCGTGACCAGATCGCGGATGCCTGGCGGCAGAGCGCCAGCATCACCGTGGGCTATCCCCTGGTCCGCGTCAGCGATGCCGAAAGCGGCGCCGTGCGGATCACGCCGGCAACGTTCGGCTCGGATTGATGGAGCCTTGCTTCAGGCAGACCCTTCAGCGTTTAGGCACGGGATGATCGTGACGAATCAGGGTGGCGCAGACCGCCGGTTTGCCGGGCCGCGGAGACTCTAGTACTCCGCGCCGGAAGTAGCGACCCTGGTTTCGGGTGAGTTTTCGCTGCC
>CAXTDP010000337.1:0-6390 GCA_964242295.1 uncultured Acetobacteraceae bacterium
GCGATCAGGCCGACGCCGCGCACGTCGCCCACCAGGGGGTGGTCCGCATAAGCTGCCAGCCCTTCCAGGAACGCCGGGGACACGGATCGGACATGGCTGACGATATCCCGCTCCTCGTAGATGCGCAGCGTTTCCAGGGCGACGGCGCAGGCGACGGGATGGCCACCATAGGTGTAGCCGTGCCCGAAGCTGCCATGGCGCCGGCTGGCCTCAAGCATCGCCTCGTGCACGCGCACGCCGACCATCAAGGCGCTGATTGGCTGATAAGCGGAGGAAAGCTGCTTGGCGCAGCTCACCATGTCCGGCTGCAGGCCGTAGGTGTCGCAGCCCCACATGCTGCCGGTGCGGCCGAAGCCGCAGATGACCTCGTCGGCGATGAACAGGATGTCGTATTTGCGCAGCACCGCCTGGATGCGCTCGAAGTAGCCGCGCGGCGGAGTGATGGCGCCGCCGCCGCCCTGCACCGGCTCGGCGAAGAAGGCGGCGATGGTCTCCGGGCCTTCCGCGACGATGAGGGACTCCAGGCTGTCCGCCATCCGTTGGCTGAACGCCTCCTCCGTTTCGCCGTCTTGCGAGAAGCGGTAGTAGTTCGGGTTGTCGGTGTGCAGGAACCCCGGTAGCGGCAGGTTGAAGCCGGCGTGCATGTGCGGCTGGCCCGACAGGCTGACGCTGGCCACGGTGTTGCCGTGGTAGCCGCGCACGCGGCCGATCATCTTGGTGCGCTGCGGCTTCCCCTGGATGCCCCAGTAGAGCCAGGCCAGCTTGATGGCGGCGTCGTTCGCCTCGGAGCCGCTGCACTGGAACAGGACGCGGTGCATGCCGGCGGGGGCTACGGAGAGCAGCTTCTCCGCCAGCTCGACAGCCGGGGTGTGACCCTTCTGGAAGAAGGTGTGGTAGTACGGCAGCTCCAGCATCTGCTTGTGTGCGGCGTCGGCCAGCCGGCGCTCGCTGAAGCCGAGGCTGGCGCACCACAGGCCGGCCATCGCCTCGATGTATTCGCGGCCCTCGCTGTCCCATACCCGGCAGCCCTCGCCGCGCTGGATGATGACGGCGCCGTCGCGGGCGTGGTGATCCAGGTTGGTCTGCTGGTGGACCAGGGAGGCAATGTCGCGGGCATGCAGGGAGTTGGGGGTCATCGAAGGTGTCCTTTATTCTTGTGACAGCAGCATCGTTCTCCGGCCCCTTATTGCGAGGCGCATAGCGCTGCGGCAGTCCAGGGGCGGCAGGCGCGGTCCTGGCCGCCCTTGGATTGCCGCGCCGCAAGAGTGGTTCGCAATGACGGTCCACACCATGCAGCCTCCTACGCGCCTAATCCTCGCTCATCGCCCAGATCAGCGACAGGACGCGCTCGCGCATCGCCACGAAGTCCGGGTTGCTTTTGACCACCCGTATCCCGGCGTCGGCCATGTCGCGGGCGAAGGGCACCGGGATGCGCTCGACGATGCGGCCGGGGCGGGGAGACATCACCACGACCTCGGTACCCAGGTAAACCGCCTCCTCGACGCTGTGGGTGATGAAGACGACCGTCATGCCGGTGCGGCGCCAGACCGCGTGCAGCTCCTCCTGCATGCGTTCCCGCGTCAGCGCGTCCAGCGCGCCGAAGGGTTCGTCCATCAGCAGGACCTTCGGCTCGTTGCACAGGGCGCGGGCGATGGCCAGGCGCTGCTGCATCCCGCCCGAAAGCTCGTAGGGGTAGCGGCCGCGGAACTCCCACAGGCCGACGGTGCGGAGCCAGCCCTCGACCCGCTTGGCGGTGCCGGGGTCGCGGCGCATCCGCGGGCCGAAGCCGGCATTGGCGGCGACCGTCATCCAGGGGAACAGCGCGGCCTGTTGGAACACCACGCCGCGCTCCGGTCCCGGCCCGTCCACTTGGCGGCCGTCGAGGCTGACGGTGCCCGTCGTCGGCTCCAGGAACCCGGCAAGCGTCTGCATCAGGGTGGTCTTGCCGCAGCCGGAGGGGCCGACGATGCAGACGAAGCTGCCTTCGGGAAAGGCCAGGTCCGCATGCTCCAGCGCATGGACCGCGGACGGTCCCTGGCCGTAGCGCACGGATACGCCGGCGAAGCTGACGAAGTCGGGCCGGGTCATGGTGGCCGGCGGCATGTCCATGCTATCGCGCCGTCATTGCGCGGGGGGCGACGCGGCGGCGATCCAGGGGCTGGTGGGACCGTGCCTTGGCCCTCGCGGCGCCTGGATCGCTGGGCCGCAAGCGGCTTGCGATGGCGGGCGAGGGCGTCACGCGGTCGCCTTGACGATGAAGTCCGTGTTGATCGCCTTCTGGAACGCGTCCAGGCCCGGTGCAGTGCGGATGCTCCGCTGCTCCACCAAGAAGTCGGCCGTGCTTTTCAGCGTTTCCGCGAACTTGCCCGGAGTGCCCTTGCCGCCCAGCCAGCGCGCCCCGGCCTGGTCGCCCAGCGGCACGAAGTCGTACTCCTCCATGTCGGACTTGGCAGTCGCGGTGCTGACGCCGGCCTGCTTGCCGACGATCTCCGCGGCCTCGTCCGGCTTCTGCCGCCACATGTCCAGCGCCCGGCCGTAGGCCCTCAGGAAGCCCACCACCGCATCCGGGTAGGACTGCGCGAAGGCGGTGCGGACCACGATCAGGTCGGCGATCACGTATCCCGCCTTTTCCAGCGCCTCGAAGGTCTTGTACAGGCTTCCGCCGGCGTCGAGCAGCTTGCTCTTGGCGGGGGACCAGACGTAGGCGCCGTCAATATCGCCCTTGGACCAGGCCGCTTGGATCGCCGCGGGCTTCATGTCCAGCACCGTCACGTCGCGCTGGGTCATGCCGTTGGTCTTGAGGAACCCCAGCAGGCGGAAGTGGCTGGTGGAGCCGAAGGGGGTCGCCAGCTTCTTGCCCTTGAAGTCGGCGGGGGTCTTCAGGCCGGCGCTGGTGCGGACGACCATCTCTTCCGCCGGGCCGATGTTGTCCACCATGCCGATCAACTGGAACGGCAGGCCCTGGGCGATCCCGGCGGCGGTGGCGACGGAGCCGGTGGCCATGCCGATGTCGCAGCTTCCGGCGACGATGGCGGTGTTGATCTCGGCGCCGCTGCCCATCTCGGTCCAGTTGATCTTGGAGCCTACCGCCTCGTCGAACCAGCCCAGGCCCTTGGCGATCATGGTCGGCTTGGTTTCGGTGAAAAAGCCCAGGTTCACCTTGTCGGGCATGGCCGCCCGTGCCCGCCCGGCAAAGCCCAGCGCGCCCATCCCCACCAGCGCCGTGCGCCGCGTCGTCACCAACCCCATGATGCTCTCCCCAATTAGCGCCCAGCCCAATGCACGACCCGCCGCTCAATCAGCAGCAGGATGCGGTCAATCGCCAGCCCGGCCACCCCGATGATCAGGATGCCGGCGAACACGTAGTCCGACCGCAGGAACCGCCCGGCGTCCAGGATCATCCAGCCGATGCCGTTCGACCCGGCGATGATCTCGGCGGCGATCAGCGTGCCATAGACGATGCCGGCGGCCAGCCGGGCGCCGGTCAGGATTTCCGGCAATGCACTGGGCGCGATCACGTGCACAAAAATTTGCCATGGCGACGCGCCAAGGGCCTGGGCGGCACGGATGCGCTCCGGCGGCACGTTGCGCACGCCGTCGCGGGCGGCGACGGCCGAGACCGGCAGGGCCGCCAGGAACAGCATGGTGATCTTGCTGCTTTCGCCGATGCCTAGCCAGACGATCAGCAGCACCAGGTAGGCGAGCTGCGGCAGCGGGCGCAGGAACTCGATGAACGGCGCCGCGGCGGCGTCGAGCCAGCGGACCGTGCCCATGCCCAGCCCGAGCAGCGTGCCGACGACCGCCCCGGTCACGAACCCGGCGCCGACGCGCAGCAGGCTCATGCCGATGTGCTCGCCCAGGCTGCGGCCCTTGTAGCCTTCGTCGAACAGCTCCTGCAGGCCGGACCACAGATCGGCCGGGCTGGGCAGGAACAGGTCGCGCACGAAGCCGCCGTCGGTCGCAGCGACCCAGGCGGCGGCTACGACCGCCATCGCGAGCAGGGTGATGGCCCAGGACGGGATGGATCGGGACGGGATGGATCGGGGCACGGTGCGGCTCACAGCCGGCCGCGCCAGTGGACAAAGCGCCGGTCCAGCAGGCGCAGCGCCCAGGCCAGCGTCACCCCCATCGCGCCCAGCAGCAGGATGCACAGGACGATGACGTCGTTGCGCAGGAAGGTGCTGGCGGAGATCACCATCCAGCCTAGCCCGTCCGTCGCCGCCATCAGCTCGGCCGACACGACGGTGCTGAACGCCGCCGCCAGCGCGATCTGCAAACCCGTCAGCACCATCGGCGCGGCGGAGGGCAGCACGACATGGCGCAGCACCTGTCCGCGCGAGGCGCCCAGCGCCTGGGCCGCCTGGATGCGCTGCAACGACACCGTGCCGGCGCCCGCTGCGCTGGCCGCGATGATGATCGGGAAGGCGGTCAGGAACAGCAGCGCCGTCTTGGACCCGTCGCCGGTGCCGAGCCACAGGATCAGCAGGATCATGTAGGACAGCGGCGGCAGCGGGCGCATGAACTGCACCAGCCAGCCCAGCGCGGCCTGGGCGATACGCACCCGGCCCATCCACAGCCCCAGCGGCACGCCGAGGAGCGTCGCCAGGCCGAAGCCTCCGGCCATCCGGCCCAGCGTGGACAGCGCGTTGCCCCCCAATGTCGTACCGCGGTAGCCGTCCCGCATAATATCCCGTGCCGCCGCCCAGACATCCCAGGGGGTGGGCAGCAGGTCGCGCGGCACGGCGCCACTGGCGGACAGCCCTGACCAGGCCAGGACCATCGCAGCGACGGAAACCAGGCCGAGCCAAGCCGTGGGAATGCGCAGCCTGCGCCGGGGAGCGGCAGGGGCGACGGCTCCGGCAAACGGCACCGAGACGGCCGGAAGCTGAGTGGTTTCCGCGGGGGTCACGCAGTATCCATGCAACTGTTGCGCCAGGGTTGCAACAGCAACATGGTTGGGCCGCGTCGCGGCGCCGAGCCTGCCACAGTGCTGAACCGGAGGGTCCCGGCCGCGAGGATGCTTCGTCGGGATCGCCCGGGCGGGGGGGTGGAATGGATCAGCTTGAGTTTGTTTCAGCCAATGAAATCGGCAGGCTGCGCGTCGTGCAAGATAGACGGGATAGGCTGCCACGCGGCAGTTGGGCGCCAATTGCGGGCAGGCAGCGGTTGAAGTTTGGGCGGGGCCGTGGCCTGCCTCCACCATAGTTCTTGGGACACGGGGCGGGATGACGGGGCGGTATAGCAAGCCTTCGAAAGTGCATACGCAAACAGGCTCTCAGCACTAGCTAGCCGATCCCTGCACTAGGGGGCAGGTGTCGTCATCCCACCCGCCTCATCGGCTTGCTGCCCCATCGCGCAAGGCGGCCAGCGGCCAAGTTGACGGCGCCAATCAAAGTGTCGCGTCAACCAACGCCACCTCAGCCAACTCAGGGAGCGAGCCATGCTCCTGGTGAACAATTGCGCCGGGTATCACATGCGCTGCCCGGTGAGGCGATGCGCGCCAACATCGGCCTGCGGATCAAGCGAAGTATTCTTCAATATCGATCCATCCGACCAACTTCTTCCAGTCGTATGCGACCTTGCCGTCCACCCGCTTGATAAGGTCGTGATGCGCGATGGGACCACCCTGACCGCCCGCCGCCCGCAGCAGGAAATCCCCGTCGAAGCCCAAGCAGACATCTACATGGAACGACGCATGGCGCAGGATGTCGCCGCATTTCGGTCGGTTCGACGCCGTGGACACGACCCAGGCACCCGGGGTCCCATTGGTCTCGGCAAGGTGCTTCAGGTCGAACACGCCCATGTATTTCGCAGCGCCCAGTTGGGCGCCAAACCAGCCGGTGAAACCGTTGCAGCACGTCAGGTGCCCACCCTTGGCCCAGTTCTTCTCAAGGGTATCCTGCGACACACCCGTCATGCGCTTGAACTGGTCGGCCGTGGGGCCGTCCGAGCTGATGACCTTGTTGGGGGGCAGCGCCTCGTCAATGATCTTGCGCGCCTTGGCACGGATGCCCGTGTCGGTCGCGGCGGCAACCTCGTATGGGTTGATGATCTCCAAGTCGAACATCGGGTCCCTCCGGCAACGGCTGCGATAACGTTACGATTTAAGTATGATATGAGTCAAGCGCGACATTGGGCCGCGATCCCAGATCGGGCCGTCCTAATCCGATGTCATGGTGAACCAAGACCCGGGCAAACCACCATTGTCAGCGCACCCGTTGTCCTGGAACGGCACCCAGAGCTTGACTTTGCCCATTTCTGGTCATGCGTTGATCCAGAAGTGCGGCTCAGAGAGTCTGGTTAAGTTAATGATATCAGCTTGTTGCGCCTTGCTTGGGTAACCGGGGCAAAACCCCGGGTTGGCCTGCGTTTCAGGCGGGCTGGCCGCGA
>CAXTDP010000338.1:0-6376 GCA_964242295.1 uncultured Acetobacteraceae bacterium
GCTGGTTTGCATCCACAAGACCATCGAACGGCCGACGGGCATTCAAGCGCGGTGCCGCCTGACCGATGCCGACGATGCCAGGTTATGCGGGATCCCGCTCTGGATGTTCGACGCGGCGGTTTGCCGCCTGATGTGGACGGCGCCGGAGCCGGTCGCGACACCATCTGCGCTGGCGGCGTTGCGGTTGCTGCTGTCAAAGGCGACGGGTGGGTGCGCCACTCTTGCGGCACGGCGCTCCAGGACTGCCGGCATTGCGCTTGCCGACCCTGGATTGTCGCGCCGCTGCGCCCCTCGCGATGACGCGAAAAGCGGGCGATGCAAACTGCCCTGGGCAGGCCATTCACACCGGCCACCCTTCCTCCGAGCGCGCCGTCCCTCCGGTCCGGAGCACTGGCACGCAAGCGTGCTGCATTCCCTGCGACGTTTGCACGGCGCCCACGGCCGTCTCGATCCCATACATCATACGGAGGGACTGGGCAGTGATCAGCGCATCCGGTGCCCCGGGGCCGATCAGGACCCCGTTCCGCGGCAACAGCGCCACTTGATCCGCTACCAGAAACGCGTGATCCGGATGATGCGTCGTCAGCAGCACCGCCAGCCCGTTTTGCGCCAGCCCACGCACCTGCTCCAACACCAATGCCTGATTGCCGAAGTCCAGGCTCGCCGTCGGTTCGTCCATCACGACGCAAGCCGCCTCTTGCACCAACGCACGGGCGATCAGCACGAGCTGGCGCTCGCCGCCCGACAGCGTCGTCACGGGCCGATCCGCAAGATGCCCGACGCCCAGCCGCGCCAGCGCCGCTTCGGCCAACTCCCGGTCACGGCGCCCCGGAGCGGCGAGCAGGGGAAGCTGCGCCGCCCGGCCCATCGCCACGACCTCTCGTACTTTGTAGGCGAAGCCGCCGCTGGTTGCCTGCGGCACGTAGGCCAGGCGCCGAGCAACCACGGCGCGCGGCAGGCAGGCGAGGTCGCGCCCATCCAGCAGCACTTGGCCGGCAAGCGGCACCAGCAGGCCGAGCAGCGTGCGCAGCAACGTCGTCTTGCCGCCGCCATTCGGACCCAGCAGCACGGTCACCGTGCCGGGCCGGAGCGCGAGGTGGATGCCACGCGACACCACGCGGTTACCGTGGCCGATCGCCAGGTCCTCGGCGGCGAGCAGCGGGGTCACTCCTCCCGCCCGCGCCGGGCGACCAGCACCAGGAACACGGGCGTGCCGATCGCGGCGGTCAGGATGCCGAGCGGGATTTCGATCCGCGCCACGTTGCGCGCCAGCGTGTCCACAGCCAGCAGGAACGCCGCGCCAAGCAGCATTGACAGCGGCACCAGCCGGCGCAGGTCGGGTCCCCCGAGCAGCCGCGCCGCATGCGGCACCACCAGCCCAACCCAGCCCACCGCGCCGGCCATCGCCGTTACGGCGGCAGTCGCGAGTGTCGCCCCGATGATTGCCGCCCCACGCAGTAGGCCCGTTGATGCGCCAAGCGCCCGCGCCTCGTCCTCGCCGAGGGTCAGCAGGTTCAGGCGCCAGCGCAGCAGGAACAGCAGCAGCAACCCGGCCCCTGCCGGCATCGCCGCCGCGATAAGGTCGCCGCGCGTCACCGCCGAAAGCGAGCCAAGCAGCCAGAAGGTGATCGCTGGCAACTGGTTGTAAGGGTCGGCCAACACCTTCAGCAGCGAGATCGCCGCACCGAGCAACGCGCCGAGCGCGATCCCTGCCAGCACCAGCAGCAGCACTGGGTCGCCTCCGGCGGTTCCGCGCCGCACCGCGCCCATCAGCACCGCCACCCCCGCCACGGCGCCCAGCCCACCGAGGAACGCCGCCGCCTGCACGCCCACGACCGGCAGGCCAAAAAAGATGCCGAGCACCGCACCGAGCGAGGCGCCGACCGAAACGCCAAGCAGGTCGGGGCTTGCCAGCGGGTTGCGGAACATGCCCTGGAACGCCGCCCCGGCGCCGGCTAGGGCGGCGCCCACCAGGGTTGCCGCCAGCACGCGCGGCAGCCGCACATTCCACAGCACGGTCGCCATGGCAGGGTCCATGGCATCAAGGCCGGACAGCAAGGCGGAAAGCGGGACAGGATACCGCCCCAGCGCCAGCGCTGCCAACATGGCGCCCAGGAGTGCCGCGACCGCGATGCCCCAGGGCCATCCCCCTCGCAGCATCCGAATTCCTACCGGCGAGGCATGGCGTCGCGCAGCAACGGCGCGAGCTGCGCCGGGTCGGGCCGGCGGCCGAACAGCAGCCCATAAAGGTCGATGAGGCGCGCTTCCAGCGTATCTGCCGGCTGCCCCCCGAACAGCACCGGTAGCCAGACAAGGCCGATCAGGCGGTTTACCGAGGGCGGCGCGTCAATCCAGCCGTAGGGCGCGCCGGGCGCCAGCACGATCCGGCCGGCGCGCACCGCGCGCAGGGTGCCCCAGACAGGATCGGAGGGTGCCGTGGCAAAGAAGCGGGAATCGGCCGCGATGACCCAGTCGGGGTCCCAGGCGAGCACCTGCTCGGCGGACACCTGCGCCAGCCCGCCCGCACCCAGGCTGCGGGCGGCGACGTTCTCCGCCCCGGCGAACTCCAGGATCTCAGTGTTGATCGAGCCGGTGAGGCCGGTTTCCAAGCCGCGTGGGCCACGGGCGTAGTAAACGCTCGGCCGCCCCTTGGACCGCAGCAGGTCTGCGGCGGCTTGCGCTTCGGCCAGGATCGTGCGGGCGGCAGCGGCGCGGACCATAGCGGCCCCTTGGCGATCAAGGATCTCGCCCAGCAAATCATAGGTTTCGGGGATGCGGGCCAGCGTGCCATCGAGCAGCAAGTCCGGCAGGCCGGTCTGTGCCTGCACCCGGTCGGCCAACGAAACATAGGTCGCGCCGACCGATCCGTAATCCAGGACGAGGTCGGGCCGCTGCGCCAGCACGGACTCGACGTTCGCGGTGTTGTCGCGTCCGGTGAGGCGGCCGACCTCCGGCAACGCGGCGGCTTCCGGCGGCAGGAACGCCAGCTCTGCCGGGCTCGGGCGCCGCACCCAGCCGGTCATCAGGTCGGGTGCCAGGCTCCAGAGCAGGATAGATGCCGGAGGGCCTGCCGGCAGAACGCGTCCCACTCGACCGGGGAGAAGCACGCTGCGGCTTGCGCCGTCGCGCACCGTACGGCCCGTCGTCTGCGCCCCGGCCTGGCGGGACAGGGTGGTCGCGGAGACGGCAAAGGCGGAGCGCAGGAGGGTGCGGCGGGACAGCTCGTTCGTCATCGGCATGGCGGCCACCCTACCGGCTAACTTATCGCGGCGGAATGCCTCAGGTTAGGGTAGGTTCAAGCTGCGCCCACCGACGGCGGCGGCGGCACACGTTGGTCTCTGGCTGCCGCCGGATGAACATCGGCGGCCGGTTCAAGCCCATCCGTAATATGCGATCGAACATAGCGCTTGCTCCGGACTGCGCCCCTCGTTAGCGTTTTGGCCGGGGCTCCGCGTCCACCATCCTTGGCAGACGTTGAAGAGGGCCCGCTGCACGGAGGAAACCCAGCTATGGAAGCTCTGAAACTCCTGATCAACGGCAACCTGGTCGCTGGCGACCAGACCATGCCGGTGCTTAACCCGGCGAGCGAAGAAGTTCTCGCCGAATGCCCACGCGGGTCCGTGGCCCAACTCAACGAGGCAGTTGCGGCCGCCAAGGCCGCGTTCCCCGCTTGGGCCAAGACTGATATCGGAGCGCGTCGGAAAATCATTGGCGAGATCGCTGACCTGATCGATGCCAATGCCAGCGAACTGGCCCGCACGCTGACCCAGGAGCAGGGCAAGCCGCTGGCGGAAGCAGCCGCGGAAGTCGGCGGCATGGCAGCGTTCTTCCGCTATTTCGCCACGCTGGATCTTTCAATGAAGGTCATCGAGGACAGTGGCGAGCGCCGGGTCGAGCTGCATCGCAGGCCGCTGGGCGTTGTGGGTGCGATCATTCCCTGGAACTACCCGCTGCTTTTGCTGGCGTTCAAGCTGCCGCCGGCGCTGCTCGCGGGGAACACGATCGTCGTCAAGCCGGCGCCCACCACGCCATTGTCGTCCCTGCAGTTTGCAGCGCTCATCAAAGACCTCCTGCCGCCCGGCGTGGTGAACTTCATCACCGATGCCAACGACCTCGGCGACACCCTCACGGCGCATCCCGACATTGCCAAGATTTCCTTCACGGGATCGACGGCGACCGGACGCAAGGTCATGGCGAGTGCGTCCAACACCCTCAAGCGGGTCACTCTGGAACTTGGTGGGAACGACGCTGGCATCGTCCTTGGCGACGTCGACCCGGCGGCAGTCGCTCCAGCCATTTTTGAGGGCGCGTTCCAGAATAGCGGTCAGGTCTGCCTCGCGCTCAAGCGGCTTTACGTTCATGAAAGCGTTTATGACCGCATGTGCGACGAGCTGGCGAAAATCGCCGACGCAACCATCGTCGACGACGGCCTGAAGCAGGGAACCAAGCTGGGTCCATTGCAGAACAAGATGCAGTACGAAAAGGTCAAAGCCTTCCTGGCGGATGCGCGGGCAAGCGGCAAGGTTGTCGCCGGCGGCGAGGTGCCGGATCGGGCCGGCTACTTCATCCGCCCGACGATTGTTCGCGACATCGCCGAGGGGTCCCGCCTGGTGGATGAAGAGCAGTTCGGGCCCGTGCTGCCGCTCATCAAGTTCACCGACGATGACGACGCGGTTCGGCGGGCGAACGCCTCGACCTACGGGCTTGGTGGTTCGGTCTGGTCATCGGACAAGGACCGAGCCTACGACCTGGCGGTGCAGATGGAGGCCGGAACCGTGTGGGTGAACCAGCATCTGCAGCTCATGCCGAACGTGCCGTTCGGGGGCGCCAAGTCTTCCGGCATCGGGCGCGAGCTTGGCGAGGAGGGGCTGGCCGAGTTCACGCAGCTCCAAGTGATCAACGTCGCCGCCTGACGTCGAAGCGCTGCCCGCCGGCATGCAGCCGGCGGGTGGTCCCTTCGTTGAAGCTTTGAACCCTTTATCCGCACCCCTTTCAGGGTGTTGTCTTTCCTGCTGCGAGCAGGCGTGCGGTTGCGACGTGGGTGCGTGCGGTTTTGCCATCGGCGTAGCCTTTTGGTTGGGCGATTATGCACTTGACAAATACAATAGCTAACTAGGAGATCTTACCTAAACCCTCTTTGCTATCCGCATAAGACAAAGTGCCTCAAATGCTATATGGCGTTGCCGCGGCTGATAGCCGTTTCTGTATATTTCTCGACGTTCTACAGGTGGCCAAGCATGCCCCGGAACGCCGACCGGCCTGCGTTTGATCAGGCTGAACGCGAGAGCCATTATACGACGGCGCACTAAGGCTTCCTTCAGTGGCTTGTGTTTACGCCGCCTCATCATGGCCTGTTCATGGGCTGTTATCCTTCAGCGGCTCTGGCACATCCCCTTTCGGCTTCTGCCGCGCAATCTGCGCCAGCTTGGCCTTGAAGGCGGCTTCGTCCTCGTCCGCGCCTAGCTGGCGGGCGGCTTCGATGAAACGGGCTGATTGTTCGCCGTCTGGACTGCGTTTGTTGCTCATTGCCTACCTCTGCGGCGAATAATTCGACTCCAGGTGTCCATGTTGCTAATTTGGTCCTTGTGAGTCTGTGGCGGAACGGCAGACGCGGGTGGCTTCCAACCACCTACCTCCCGAGGGTAGCCGGGTTCAAATCCCGGCAGGCTCACTCACACCAGTAGAGCCGAGGTATATCATGTCAGCGCGAGCGAATCTAAGACTGCTGGAGGACCGCAGGAACCAACTACGGGCCGAGCTAGGTGCGGTCAAGGCCCGGCTGGACGAGGTGGAAAGCCTCATTCGGGCTATGGGCGGCGAAGATGCAATAAAGCCTGCCGCGACGCTTCCTGCTGCGTCACCTGGCAGGACTAGGCGGGGAGACTTGAACAACATCGTCCTGTCGCTTTGCGAGCAGGCGGCGGAGGCTGGCCTGTCGTCGGCGGAATGCGTTGACAGGGCAAGCAAGACCGGTACGGCTTTGAAGCCTGCAAGCGTGTCCAGCCTCTTAAGCCGCCTCAAGGCGGATGGGGTACTGATGTTTGACGGGGAGCGGTATCGCCTCAAGCGGTTTGCTGGACCAAGAAGCGCAGTCGGATAGCGTTTCGACTTCGATTAGATCTCTAAGTTAATATGTTGCTTTCAAGGTGAAACTTGATGAAAACCCCTCTTCGCGTCTCCGCTCCCAAGCAGCTTAAGCTCGGCCTCACCATTGAACGCGAGGTTGAGATAGATGGCGTCGGCATGGGGGTGCTTAGCGACGGCACCCCCTTCCTCACCGGACGCGGCCTGAGCCGTATGTGTGGTGTGGACCATATGCTCAGAGGTGGTCGGCTTCGTCGAGACGCTGTTTCGCTTTGGATAAGTGGGGCTTCTG
>CAXTDP010000339.1:0-6373 GCA_964242295.1 uncultured Acetobacteraceae bacterium
CATGATGGTCGGCGGCGACCCTGCAGTGCTGGACATCTCCGCGCGCACCCTGCGGGCCGTGCTGGCGCAGCCCGGCGCTTGAGCGCCGCCGCTGAGCCGACGCACGGCGGGGCCGCCGCCGGGATCGGGATGATGCTGCTCGGCATCCTGATGTTCGCGGTCAACGACACCTTGGGCAAGTGGCTGGTCGGCGGCTATTCCGTGGGCCAGCTCCTGCTGGTGCGCACCGCCGCCGGGCTGCTGGTCATGGCGCCGCTGATCCTGCGCATGCTTGTTCGGCGCACCGGGCGCAGACGGTTCCGCCACCCGCCGCGGCCGCGGCTGCAACTGCTGCGCGTCGGGCTGAGCACGGCGGAGTCGGGGCTGTTCTACTGGGCGTTGGCCGGGCTGCCGCTGGCCGAGGGCATGACCTACTACATGGCCGGTCCGGTCTATGTCGCGGCGCTCTCGCCGCTGCTGCTCGGGGAGCGGGTGGGCGCGCGGCGGTGGGTGGCGGTTGCGGTCGGGTTCACCGGGGTGCTGCTGGCGCTACGCCCGTCGCCGGAGCGGCTGACTCTGCCGTCGCTGTGCGCGGTGGGCGGCAGCCTGACCTATGCGCTGTTCCTGGTGGCGACGCGCAAGCTGGCGGGGACGCCGGGCACGGTGCTGATGACGGCGCAACTGGCAGGGGCCGGGCTGTTCGGCGGGGCGCTGGTGCTGTGGCAGGGGTGGACTGCGCCGGGGTGGCGGGATGGGGGGCTGATGCTGGTGCTGGGCGCCGGGTCGCTGGCGGGGAATTTGTGTGTCAACCGCTCGCTGCGCCTGGCGCCAGCGTCGGCGGTGGTGCCGTTCCAATATACGCTGATCGTGTGGGGCGTGGTGTTCGGCTGGCTGGTGTTCGGCGACGTGCCGGACCGGCTGACCCTGGTGGGGGCGGCGGTGATCGTCGGCGCCGGGCTGGCGCTGCTGCGGAGGGAGCGTCCTACGTCAGCGCCAACAGGATGAGCACGATGCCGAGCAACGCGACCCCGAACGCCAACGTCCGCACTACTGGGATTCCTGCGGCATACAGCGGCACGTAGGCCAGCCTCGCCCAGAAATACAGGTGCGCCCCCAGCACGGTGCCCCATGAGTGCCGCCCCGCCACATGCGCCACCAGCACGGCGGCGGCGAAGAACGGGAAGGTCTGCATGTAGTTGCTGAAGGCACGGGTGATCCGGCCGCCGACGCCGGTCGGATGCTTTTCCTCGTCCCGCGGTCCCATATTGTAGGCCAGGCCGTGCTGCTGGACGGCGATTTGCCCGGTGGCGACGGCGTGGACCAGACCCAGCACAATGGACCAGGCGAGCAGGGTGAGTTCGGTGGTCATGGCGGGCCTTCCGTGGCGATGCGTGCGGCAACGCAGCCGGGCCGGCGGAAGTTCGGCGTGCTGGATGGGGAGGCGACGCTGCCAACGGCCAGGCTGCTGCCAACGGCCGGGTTGCGGATTTATTCGTGGCTGACCTGAACGATTTCCGGGCCGTTAAGGAGTTTCTTGCTTGCGCGCAGACGCTCGCAGTTCCAGGTCCGGCCGCCTTGCGCCCGGACCTGGACGCACTCTGCTTTAAGCGCGCCGGCGCTTCCGCTGGACGGCCAGCGTTCCGATAAGCGCGGTGGCGGCGATGGACCAGGCGGAAGGCTCGTCAACCGGCGCCGTGACCGGGATTGACTGGCTGGTCACGTTCAGGTTTGCGCCTCCTTGCTGGAAAACGCTGAGGAAAATGGGCGAGGCGACCGTGACGCCCGCGCCGGTGTGCAGCGACGCCGGATCGGTGACGCTGTCGAACAGGCTGCCCTCAGGACCGGTCAGCGACACGGTGGTGATCAGGTGCGGATCAATGAAAGCCGGAGCGAGCAGCACCGATTGCGTCGTGCCGTTGTCTGCAAGCTCGACGAGACCGTTTTCGCTGGACCCGGCCGTCGTGAAGCTGACGGTCTGGCCGATTGCCGCTATGTTGAAGGTGAGGACGACTGCACCGGGCGGCAGCAGGTAGGCTCCGGGGCCGAAGGCGGCGACGAATCCGGCCGGCTGGGTGGCGCCCGACGCGGAGGACAAGGCAAAAGTGCCAGTGATGCTCGTTCCGGTCACGTCCACCGTGCCCGATTGAGTGACGAAGCCCCCACTGCTGGCAGTGGTCGAAAAACCGCCGGATAGCAGCGGCGCCGCGTGCACTGCTGACGGGGCCATGAGGACAGCCAAGGCAACCAACAGGATGCCGCCTGCTCGCATTGTCTTTTCTCCCACCGATGAAACCGATTGCACGTTGGATCGGGCGTGATACGCCGCGGCGGGATGCACGGGTAAACTATCTGTAACGACTGTTCAATCTTTGTGAGCAGTTTCAGATGCAGAGGCTGTAGACTGATCGCCTCGACAGCGTTTCAGCCATCTTGGCCTGGAGCAGGGCGGGCTGGCCGGTGGCGTCCTCGGGATGGTGCCCGTGCGGGCTGTCCATCGCTGCCTTCGGGTCAAAGCAAGCAGGCTTCAACAGGTGCCAGCCTCGAACGGCGTTCCCTGCACCTGCGGCGCGCTTCCTTGAACGCTAGGAACTCGCCCGGCGCACGGCATCATGCCAACCTGCATAGAGCGCGTCCCGCTGCCCGTCCGCATAGGACGGCTGCCACACCCGGTCCGGGGTGCGCCGCTGCGCGATGTCGTCCAGCGATCCGTATAGCCCCGCCTGCAATCCGGCCAGGCATGCCGCGCCTAGCGCCGTGGTTTCGGCCACCGCCGCCCGCTCCACCGGCAATCCCGTGAGGTCGGCCATGCGAGCCATCAGCCAGTCGTTGGCCGTCATGCCGCCGTCCACACGCAGCACCGGCAACTCGGGGATGCCGTCACGCCGCATCGCCTCGATCAGGTCGCGGGTTTGGAAGCACACCGCCTCCAGGGTGGCGCGGACCAGGTGGGCGGCGGTGGCCTGGCGGTCCATGCCGCAGATCAGCCCGCGCGCCCCGGCGTCCCAGTAGGGCGCGCCCAGGCCGGTCAGCGCCGGCACGACATATACCCCGCCGCTGTCGGGCACGCTTGCGGCCACGTCGGCGGACTCGGCCGCCGTGCGGATCAGGCCCAGGCCGTCGCGCAGCCATTGGACCGCGGCGCCGGTGACGAAGATGCTGCCCTCCAGCGCGTAGGTCGTGACCCCATCCAGGCGGTAGCCGACCGTGGTGAGCAGCCGGTTGTGGGAGGCGACGGGCGACGTCCCGGTGTTGGCGATCATGAAGGCGCCGGTGCCGTAGGTGCACTTGACCTCGCCGGGCGCGAAGCAGGCGTGCCCGACCAGTGCCGCCTGCTGGTCGCCGGCCATCGCGCCGATGGTGATGGGGGTGCCGATCATGCCGGGCTGGGTGGTGCCGAATGAGGCGGCGTTGTCGCGGACCTCCGGCAGCAGGGCGGCGGGGATGCCATACAGGTCCAGCAGCGCCGGGTCCCAGGCGCTGTCGTGGATGTTGAACAGACCGGTGCGGGCGGCGTTGGTCGCATCCGTGGCATGGACCTGCCCGCCGGTGAGGCGCCATAGCAGGAAGCTGTCCACCGTGCCGAATGCCAGGTCGCCGCGCCGGGCCGCAGCCATTGCGCCGGTGTGCTCCAGGATCCAGGCGGCCTTGGTGGCGGAGAAGTAGGGATCAATGACCAGGCCGCTGCGCGCCGTCACCATCGCCTCGTGCCCGGCGGCGGCCAGCTCGGCGCAGCGGGCGGCGGTGCGGCGGTCCTGCCAGACGATGGCGTTGTGGATGGGCCTGCCGGTGCGCCGGTCCCAAATGACCGTGGTTTCCCGCTGGTTGGTGATGCCGATGGCGGCCGGGGCCGCGCCGTCGGCCAGGACCTCGCGGCAGGTGGCGACGGTGTCGGCCCAGATCACCTCGGGATCGTGCTCGACCCAGCCGTGCCCCGGGTAGATCTGCGGCAACGGACGCGCGGCCGAGCGCAGGACGGTGCCGTCCCCGCCGAACAGGATGGCGCGGGTGGAGGTCGTGCCCTGGTCAATCGCCAGGATCGTTGTTGCGGCCACTCGTTCCAGTCCTCCCGTCGCGCCTGCTTGTTGCCGGCCATTCCGGCCGGGTTACGTCGCCAACCCGGTCATTGCCCAACCCCGTCATCGCAAGGGGCGGAGCGGTGCTGCCAGCGTAAAGCTGGTAGAATGGCAGTAGGAACAACGCTGGCGGCGACATGCGGTTGGTCGGCAGCCAGAAGAAGTGCTTGTTCCCCAGGAAACGGTGACGCGAGAAGGCATAGGCCGCCGGCAGCGCCACGCCGATCGGGATGACCCCGTTGATCGTCACGGACTCCGGCGAGTTGACGTAGCTGAGGTGTCAGGTGGGATCGCCGGAGACGTGGGCGAAGGTCCGCTTCATGCTCCCTTTCCCTGCGGGAGAGGATTGGGGTGAGGGAACGGGGAGGTATGGATGTGGGCCTTTTTGGGACTGCTCCGCCGATGGATGGGTTTGTGCGTGCGGCTTCCCTCACCCCGGCCCTCTCCCGGAGGGAGAGGGAAGCATCCGGTCTTCTCATGCGGCTTGGGCAGAGCGTTGCAGGGCTGCGTCCAGCGCCGCCGCGGCGCCGGGTGGGACGTGCAGGCCGAGCTTGGAGCGCCGCCATAGGATGTCGTCCGCGGTTTGCGCCCACTCGCGGGCCACCAGGTAGTCCACCTCGCGCTGGTGCAGCCCGGCGCCGTAGTCGCGGCCCATCGCCGCCATGCTGTCCGCCCCGCCCAGGACGGCCTCCGCGTTGGTGCCATAGGCACGTGCCAGCCGGAACGCGAGCGCTGGGGGCAGGAAGGGGTGGGCGGCGGCGAAGGCGGCCTCGAAGCGGGGGAAGTCGGCGCCGGGCATGTCGCCGCCGGGCAACGGAGCAGTCCCGGTCCAGGCGGGGCCACAGGGTAGGACGGCGGCCAGCTTTTCCATCGCGTGCTCGGCCAGGCGGCGGTAGGTGGTGATCTTGCCGCCGAACACCGACAGCACGGCGCCGCCACCCGCCGGCGCCTCCATGTCCAGCACGTAGTCGCGGGTCACGGCGGAGGCGTTGGCGGCGGCATCGTCATAGAGCGGGCGCACGCCGGAGTAGCTGCGCACCACGTTCGCCGGTCCCACCTGACGCTTGAAGTAGCGGTTGACGATGGCGCAGAGGTAGTCGGTTTCCGCCGGGCTGATGGCGACATGCCCGGGGTCGCCCTCGAACGGGATGTCGGTGGTGCCGACCAGGGAATACTCGCCCTCGTATGGGATGACGAAGACGATGCGGCGGTCGGTATTTTGCAGGATGTAGGCCCAGGCGCCGTCGTATAGGCGCGGGACGATGATGTGGCTGCCCTTGATGAGCCGGGCCTGCTTGGCGTCGTTCTGGCCCAAGGCCCGGCGCAGCACGTCTCCGACTCAGGGGCCGGCGGCGTTCACTACGGCTCGGGCGCGCACGGACCGTGGGATGCCGTTGGGGCCCAGCAGGTCGCAGCGCCACAGCCCGTCCTCCCGCGCCGCCGCCGTCAGCCGGGTGTGGGTGCAGATTTGCGCGCCGCGGTCGGCGGCGTCGCGGGCGTTCAGCACGACCAGGCGGGAATCCTCCACCCAGCAGTCGGCGTAGATGAAGCCGCGGTCGAAGCCTAGCTGCAGCGGGGCGCCGACGGGATCGCGGCCTAGCCGTACCGAGCGCGTCGGCGGCAGGCGGCGGCGCCGGGCCAGGTGGTCGTACATGAACAAACCGAGCCGCACGAGCCAGGCCGGACGCAAGCCGCCCTGGTGCGGCAGCACGAAGTCCAGCGGCCAGATGATGTGCGGCGCCAGGACCAGCAGGCGCTCGCGCTCCTGCAGCGCTTCGCGCACCAGGCGGAACTCGTAGTATTCGAGGTAGCGCAGGCCACCGTGGATCAACTTGCTGGATGCGGAGGACGTGGCGCCGGCCAGGTCTCCCTGTTCGCACAGCATCACCTGCAGCCCGCGCCCGGATGCGTCCCGGGCAATGCCGCAGCCGTTGACGCCGCCGCCGATGACGAGGAGATCCACGACTGCGTCCGACAAGCCACCCTCCACGGCCTCTCTGGCTGGAGGCGCTGGCATGAAAGGTATGGGGTGCGCCGGATGTTCGCAATCGAAAAAGCGGTGGTCGTTCGCGCAGCCGCGCAACCGCGCCCAAGCCGGCCCGCGACGACGGCAGCACGGGTAGGGAGCAGCCGGGTCGGCCGGACGGTGGGAGCCGCTACGTCAGTGCGGCCTGCAACGCCGCCAGGCACCGCGCTGTGTCCGCCTCATTGGCCCATACGTGCGGGCTGAGGCGCAGGCCGCCCAGCCGCTCGCTGGCGAAGACCCCTTCGGCACGCAAACGCCCGATCAGGCCGTCTGGCAAGCCTCCCGGCAGGCGGAT
>CAXTDP010000340.1:0-6368 GCA_964242295.1 uncultured Acetobacteraceae bacterium
GCGGGAAGCGGCCCTCCAGCGTCAAGGTCACCTCGGCCGCGTCCCGGCCGGGGCGGGTCCTGGTTCCGGCAAAGATCAGGTCGTCCATGGCGTCGCCGCGTAGCGCGCCGGCCCGGCCCTCGCTCATGGCCCAGCGCAGCGCCTCGGCCAGGTTGCTCTTGCCGCAGCCGTTAGGGCCGACCAGGCCGGTGAGGCCGGGCAGGATGTCGAGGGTCGCCGAGTCAGCGAAGCTCTTGAAGCCCGCCAGCCGAAGCTGGGCGAGGTGCGCGCCCATGGCGCTACGCAGATCCAGCAAGGCGGCGCAGGAGGCTGGAGCGCGGGGGGGTGCGGACAGGACGGGGCATCGCCGGGCAGCATCGGCGGGCGGTCCGGCGTTGGCAACCCAAAGAATTGCGCTACGCGCGATAACTGCGCATACCGCCATTATCGCTCTTCAACGCGACCTCAGCGCGACAAGTGGACAGTGCCGTCGGGGAACATCCACCACACCGACGCCGCTCGGGAGGCCTGGTCAGCGAACGCCTTCGGCAATCCCTTCCGGGTAGGCCCCCTCCCAGCCCCCGCCCAGCGCCTTGTATAGCGCGACCAGGTTGCTGCTGATGGTGGCGGTGCTGTCGGCAAAGGTTTGCTCGGCTTGCAGCACCGTACGCTGCGCCGTCAGCACCTCCAGGAAGTCGGACACCCCCTGGCGGTAGCGGGACTGCGCCAGGCCCAGCGCGCGGCTGGACTGCCCAACCTGCGCGGCCAGGCGGACGTTGCGCTGCTGCTCCGCGGCGTAGGCGACCAGGGCGTTGTCCACGTCCGTGAAGGCTTGCAGCACCGCCTTCTGGTAGTTGAGCATGGCTTCCTGCTGCTGCGCAGTCCGCAATTCCACCGTGCGGCGGATGCGGCGTCCGTCGAAGATCGGCACGGTCAGGCTGGGGCCGAAGCCGAAGGTGCGGGCGGGTAGCCCAAGGTCCTTCAACTGCGTCGCCTGCAAGGCGAAGCTGCCGGACAAGGTGACGCGCGGGTAGAAGTCCGCCTCCGCCACGCCAATGGTGGCGGTGGCGGCATGCAGCTGCGCTTCCGCTTGGCGGATGTCCGGGCGGCGCCGGGCCAGCTCGGACGGCAGCCCGGCGGGCACCCGGGGCGGCACGCGGGGAACCCCCCGCGCCTCGGACAGCTCGGACTGCAAAGTGCCTGGGGGCCGGCCCAGCAGCAGGCTGATTGCGTTGATCCCCTGTGCCTCCTGCTGCTCAAGCTGCGGGATGGCGGCGGCGGTGCTCTCTACCTGGGCCTGGGCGTTGGCCACGTCCAGGTCGGTCGCCAGGCCGCCGCGGGCGCGCTCCTGCGTCAGCCGGGCGCTTTCCTGGGCGGACACCAGGTTGCTGCGGGTGATCCGCAAGGTGTCCTGCGTCCCGCGGAGCTGCATGTAGTCGCGCGCGACCTCCGCAATCGTGGACAGCAGCGACGCGCGCCGGGCCTCGCGGGAGGCTTGCAGGGAGGCATCGGCGCTTTCCACCGCCCGCCGGACCCGGCCCCACAGGTCCAGCTCCCACGAGGCGTCGAAGCCGCCCTGGAACAGGTCGAAGGCAGGGATGCCGCCGGTGGACGGGAAGCCGCCCTGGCGCCCGCCCAGGCCGTTGGCGTCCGTGGCGCCGCTGCCGCCCGACGCGCCGCCCGCGGCACCCCCGCCCAACGCGCTGATCGCGCCCTTGCTGCTGGGCTTCTCCCGCGTGTAGGAGGCGTTGCCGTTGACCTGCGGATACTGGTCCGCCCCCGTGATGCCGCGCTGCGCCCGGCTTTGCGCCAGCCGCGCCGTGGCCGCCAGCACGTCCAGGTTCCCGGCCGCTGCCCGGTGGACCAGGCCGGTCAGCGTGGGGTCGTTGAACGACCGCCACCACTCCGGATCGACCGGCTCGACGGTCAGCATGGAGGCCTCAAGGGCGCCGGGCGTGCGCGTGTCGCTGCCGAACCAGCTTGCCGGCCTAAACAGGCTGGGCGGCGCGTAGTCGGGGCCGACGCTGCACCCGCCCAGCGCCAAGGCGGCCAGCAGCGCGGGCATCGAGAGCTTAGTGCCCACCGGCAGGCGCTCCTTTGGGCAGATTGGGCAGGAACAGCACCAGCGGCGCCGCGGCCAGCGCGATGAACGCCAGGATGATGAACACGTCGAGGTAGCTGAGGATGATGGATTGCGTCAGCACCTGCTGGCCGACGGCGGTCAGCGACGCCGTGCCGCCATAGCCGTTGTAGGGCGTCACGTGCTCGCCCAGCCGCTCGTAATGCAGCTGCCCGCGCCATGCCAGCTGCGTGGTGACGATGGACACGCCGAAGCTGCCGCCCAGGTTTCGCATCAGGTTGATGATGGCGCTTGCGTCGGCGTTCTGCTCCGGCGGCACCCCGGTGAACTGCACCGCCGACAACGGGATGAAGATGAACGGCAGCCAGAACACCTGTAGCATCCGCGACAGCGACAGGTTGTAGAACGCCGCGTTCAGGTTGAGGGAGGACGCGTAGTTCAGCGCCCCCGCCGTCCCGAGCAGCGCCGAGAAGATCAGCCACTTCGGCTGGATCAGCCGGCCCGTCACCACGCCGGCAAGGGGCATCACGAATAGGGACACCACGCCCGCCGCCCCCAGCGTCAGCCCGGCCGTGGTCGCGTCGTAGCCCAGCAGTTGCTGCGCCAGTTGCGGCACGAGCTGCGTCGTCGAGATGATGATGAAGCCGAACACGAACATCACGACATTGCTGATCGCGAATGCCGGCACCTTGAACAGCCGCAAGTTCATGACGGGCTGGTCGTGCAGCAGCTCCCAAACGATCAGCAGGGACAGCGACACCACCGAGGTGATGAAGAAGAACGTGATGAACGACGACGAGAAGCCATCGTCGCGCTCGAACCGGTCAAGCACGATCTGCAGGCTGCCGAAACCCAGCGCCACTAGCAAGAAGCCGACGTAGTCGATCTTGATGCCGCGCTCGATCAGCCTTTTGCGGTCTGCCTTCAGCGCCGGGCTGTCGTAAACGAACAGCCAGGTCAGCACGAGGGACAACGTGCCAAAGGGCAGGTTGATCAGGAACACCCAGTGCCACGAGTAACTGTCCGTCAGCCATCCGCCCAGTACGGGGCCGATGGCCGGCGCAGTGACGACGGTGAAGCCATAGACCGAAAAGGCGATGGCGCGCTGCTTGGGCGTGAAGCTGTCGGCGAAGATGCTCTGCTCCGTCGGCGCCAGCCCGCCGCCGCCCATACCCTGCAGCACTCGGAAGAACAGCATCATGCCCAAGGAGTTCGCAAAAGCGCAGGCCACCGACGAGATGGTGAACAGCGCGACACACCCCATGTAGAAACGCTTGCGCCCGAGCACGTTAGACAACCAGCCGCTGATCGGCAGGATGATCGCGTTGCTGACGAGGTAGCTGGTCAGGATGTAGGTGCTCTCGTCCTGCCCGGCCGCCAGGCTGCCCGCGATGTTCCGCAGCGCCACGTTGGCGATGGTGGTATCCAGCACCTCCATGAAGGTTGCGATGGACACGATCACGGCCAGCAGCCAGGGCGAGTTCGGCCCCGCCGCGGAGCGCGGCAGGTCGGGGTTCTCGGTCACCTCAGCGCACCGTGACGCGGGGCGAGACCGACATGCCTGGCGCCATCCGGCATTTCTGCCGCGCCTCCGCGCCGTTGTCGAAGTTGACCCGCACCGGCACGCGCTGCACCACCTTCACGAAGTTGCCCGTCGCGTTCTCCGCCGGGAGCGAGCTGAACACCTGGCCTGAGCCGCCCTGGAAGCTCGCCACGCGCCCATCCAGGTCCATGTCCGGGCAGGCATCCACGCGGACGCGGACATACTGCCCCACCTTCATGCCGGCGAGCTGGGTTTCCTTGAAGTTGGCCGTCACCCACGTCGCGTCCTGCACCACGGCCAGCAAGGACTGGCTGACGCCGACCACGTTGCCCAACTCGACCGTGCGCTTCGTCACCTGGCCGTCGGCGGGCGCTTGTATGGTCGTATAGGACAGTTGCAGTTCTGCGTTGCGGACCGCGACCTCGGCCTGCACCACGGCGGCGTTCTGCGCGGCGACGGCGGCACGCTGGGCCTCGGTCTGCGCCCGGGCGCCGGCGACGGCCTGGCGGTTGGCGTCCAGCCGGGCGGCGGCAGACTTGGTGCTAGCGGCCTGATTGTCGAGCTGCTGCTTGGTGATCGCCTTGGGGTCGATGGCGCGGTAGCGGGCCAGGTCTGCCTGCGCCTGGCCCAGGTCCGCCTCCGTCACGCGAACGTTGGCCTGCGCCTGGTCCACGTTGGCCTGCTGCAAAGTCAGTTGCGCCCGGGCCTGCAAGGCGCTGGCCTCGGCTTGGGTCTGCTGGCTGCGCGCCTGATCCAGCCGGACCTGGAAGTCGCGCGGGTCCAGCTCCACCAACACCTGGCCGGCACGGACCTCCTGGTTGTCGGTGAAAGCGATGCGGATGACGCGGCCGGATACCTGAGCCGAGATCTGCGAAATGTTGCCGTCAACGAAAGCGTCGTCCGTGCTTTCGAAGTGCCGGGCATGAAGGTAGTACAGCACACCTGCGGTGACGAGGGTGGCCAGGATTGCCAGGCCGCCGATCCAGTACAGCCCCTTTTTCCACCGTGGCATGGGCTTGGGCTGTTCGGCCTTGCTGTCGTCGCCTCCGTCCTTGCCTGCCTTACCTTCTGCGGCCTTCTCCTCAGGCTTCTGGCTTGGCTGCCAGCGTTGGCGGGGAAAGCTGGCCGGGGCGTAGCCCAAGTCCAGCGAGGCCGGCGTCGGCGGCGTGTTGTCGAGGCGCGAGCTGTAGCCCCACCTCCCATTGGTGGCTGGAGCCGGGCGGGCATTTGGTGGGCTGCCGTCCATCATGCCGACGCTTTCCAGAAAGGTTCATTTCAGGACGGTCAAGCTTGGCCCTTGCTGCCCCATCCTGATATTGAACTGTACGGTTTAGTTTTGCAAGGGCGGGCTCCTGTGCCACAAGGGGCAAATCCGGCCTACGAGCCGGCCAAGGAAAGGGCCGCCGCATGACCGCTGCCAAATCGGGCCGAAAGCGGAGTGTGATCCTCGACAGCGCCGGTGCCGCGTTTGCCGAGCACGGCTACGAAGGGGCCAGCATGTCCGCCATCACCCACGCCGCCGACGTGTCCAAGGCCACGGTGTATGCCCACTTCGGCAGCAAGGCCGGACTGTTCAGTGCTTATGTGCAGCGCGAGTGCGAACGCAACCTGAAACACGTGTTTGACGCCGTCCCAGCTGGTCAGAGCATTGCGGACACGCTGCGGGAGATTGGCTTGCGCATGGTGGGCTTGATGTTGTCCCCCATCGGATTGACGATGGACCGGATAGTGGTGTCAGAGGCTGAAGCGTTCCCCGAGTTGGCTCAAGCCTTCTTTGCGGCCGGGCCGGCGCGCGGGATCAGCACTATGGCTGCCTGGCTTCGCACCCAGGTCGAAGCCGGGCTACTTTCGGTTGAGGACCCGGACTTTGCGGCCGAGCAGTTCTTTACCCTATGCCAAACCCGGGTTGTCATGCGCCGCCGCCTGCGTCTGCCGGACGCCGTGCCGCCGGGTGCGCTGGAGCGCGTGGTGGATGCGGCCGTTCACATGTTTTTATCGACATACTCCGCTTCAGGAACCGACAAACGATGACCGGGGATCGATTGCCCGCGGAACCACTGGCTGAAACTGCTGCAACAGGGCTGAGACAGCATGCAGAGTTCTGGAGGGCTGAGGCGATTGGGTTAGGGTTCGGGCTCACGGGGCGAGGGTGAGTTGTGTCGAAACTGGTATAGCGAGTGAGAGTGGCGGCGGAACGGCAGCCTGGCGTGACCACCGAGACCGAGCTCGCCTGCATCAAGCGTGACGCGCAGGCCGGCTTGGCTGACCTCGGGCTCAGCCTCGCCGAGGCGAGGCAGCTCACGGCCGCGCTGCGGGCTGGGATCGTGCCGACGCAGGTGGAAGACCGACTGGCCTCTCGGTGGACGGACGCAGCGCCATAGAAGCCGCATCGAAATGCCCAAAGTTGAATTGTCACTTATAAGCCGCTTGACGAGGAATGGCTAACCGTTGCGTTCATCAAGCTCTGATCTGCTGCAAGGAGCGTGCAACGCGTGCTGACTGATTTGGCATCTTTCAACGGCGCACGCCGGCACATGCGCGTGCTCTACGGCTGGGGCACCCTGATGGCGGCGGGCGGCCTGCTTCTGGCCTCGCCCGGCACGGGTCCGTCACCGTTGGCGCGGCTGTGGCCAGGGGCGGCCACGCTGCCGGGCAGCCTCGGCGTAGCCGGGTCTGCGCTGCTGCTGGGCGGGGCGGCTCTGCTGACCGCGGCGATGGTGTCGTGGTCACGGTCCCGGGTAATGGCAGTGATGGCGGTTGCTGCCG
>CAXTDP010000341.1:0-6362 GCA_964242295.1 uncultured Acetobacteraceae bacterium
CGGGATGGAGGAAGGGGTGCCGATGACGATGATCTGCCACCAGCTCAACTACAACGTGCCCGAGGACGTCGCCTTCGGCGAGGCCCGCGTGCGTGCCCAGTCGGCGGCGGCGGAGGACTTCCTGCACGACATGGGGGCCATCTCGATCTTCGGCACCGACTCGCAGGGCATGGGACGGCTGGCCGAGAACGTCGCCAATTGCTGGCAGCTCGCCAGCGTCATGAAGCAGCGCATCGGCCGCCTGCCGGAAGAAACGACGGCGCGGGCCGACAACGAGCGCATCAAGCGCTACATCGCCAAGCTGACGATCAACCCGGCGATTGCGGTCGGGATCGACCATCATGTGGGGTCGGTCGAGGTGGGCAAGATGGCCGACCTCGTGCTGTGGCCGCGGGCCTCGTTCGGCATCAAGCCGTATATGGTGATCAAGAACGGCTTCATCGCCTGGGCTGCGATGGGCGACGGCAACGGCAGCCTCGGCCTCGCCGAGCCGATGATCCAGAAACGGATGTGGGGCGCCCTAGGGGCCGCCCCGCAGCACCTGGGGGTGAACTTCGTGTCAAAGCTGGCCGAGCAGGCCGACGTCGGGCGCAAGCTCGGCCTGGGCAAGCGTATGGTCCCCATCAAGAACGTGCGCAAGCTGCGCAAGGCCGACATGGTGCGCAACGACGCCAGGCCCGTCGTCGAAGTCGATCCGCAAACCTTCGAGGTGCGGGCCGATGGCAAGCTGCTGATGTGCCCGCCCGCCGTGAAGGTGCTTCTTGCCCGAAGGTACATGCTGCGATGAACAAGGCAGCAAGTACGGCTGGCCGGCGGGTTGCGGCGGCGCGTGTCGGCATCGGCGGTCCCGTGGGCTCGGGGAAGACGGCGCTGGTGGAGCGGCTGATCCCCGCCTTGCTGCAGCGGGGCATCGACCTCGCGGTCATCACCAACGACCTGGTCACGGCCGAGGACGCCGAACGCATCCGGCGTTCCGGGCTGATCGATCCCGCCCGCGTGTCGGCCGTGGAAGCCGGCGCCTGCCCGCATACGGTGATCCGCGAGGACCCAACGCTGAACATCGAGGCCGCGGACGAACTCGAACGCCGTTTTCCCGGGGTGGAACTCATCCTGCTGGAAAGCGGCGGCGACAACCTTGCTTCGACCTTCTCCCGCGACCTCACCGACTTCTGGATGTTCGTGATTGACGTCGCGGGCGGTGACGATATCCCGCGCAAGCGTGGGCCGGGGGTGATCCGCTGCGACCTTCTGGTGATCAACAAGACCGACCTCGCGCCGCATGTCGGCGTGGACCTGGAGCGGATGCACGGGCAGGCGCTCGCCGTGCGCGACAACCGCCCGGTGCTCCTGACCAACTGCCGCAAGGGCGAGGGGATAGACGCCGTGGTCTCAAGGATTGAGCATGACGTGTTGTTCCGCACCTGATCGGCCTGTGCGGGAAGCCCATGCCCAGCTCGATCTGGTTTTTGCGCGGCGTGGCGAGAGAACCGTCCTGGGTCGCCGGCTCTTCCGCTGGCCGTTCGTGCTGACACGGACCTTCGCGCTCGACCGCGTCCCGGCCCACATGCTGACGGTCACCCTGCAGACCAGCAGCGGTGCGATGCATGGCGGGGATCGCCTGCACCAGCAGTTCCATGTGCAGGGCGGCGCGGCGGCCCATGTCACGACCCAGGGCGCCTCCTCCATCCACCGGGCCGATCCCGGTCTCACGACCGAGGAAAGGGTGACCATCACGGTCGAGGAAGGCGGATACATGGAATACCTGCCGGAACCGCGCATCCTGTTCCCAGGTGCGGCGCTGGACCAGACGATCGAGATGACTGCGCCGCCGGCGGTGTCGCGCTGGTCCCGGACGCCTTCACGATCCACGATCCCGAGGGAAGGGGGCGCTGCTTCCGGCGGCTCGCCTCGACCACGATTCTGCGCTGTGCTGGGGAGGATCCCGTGATGGTTGACCGCATCGACATAAGCGGGCTCGGTCGCGGAAGGACGGCGCGATGCGCGGCCTTCGGCTCCGTCCTGCTCGCGACTCCCGGGCGCACCGACGGGGTGGAGACCTTGGCCGAAGAGCTGACTGCCGACCTCGCCACGATCCCCGGCCTTTACGGTGCAGCAAGCACGTTGCCAGGCGGTAATGTCGGGATCGGCGTTCGCCTTGCCGGACACGACCTTCGCGCAGTGACGGCCGGTATGCAGGTGGTCTGGATTGCGACCCGCCGTCTGCTCTACAGCGCTCCGCCGCCTTCCCGTCGCAAAAGGGATGACCATCCATTGTTGTCGTGATGTTCAATCGGCGTTGGTGCATTTGGCAGATGGAAATCTCGGCCACGGCCGCCCTGCTCCACTGCCGCAACAGCTCGGCTGGCCGCGCATATCCGACCAGGCGCTCCCTGGCTGCCCGTTCCGCCTGGCGCCATCCTCGGTTGGTGCCGCTGCAACGCGCAAGTGAGCGCAAGGGACGCAGCCGCGAGTCCCCGACACTGGAAACCCAGCTGCTAAACGAGGTCGGCAGGGTTCGGACCCAGCTTCAGGACAGCTTTGCGATTTGGTGAGCCTCGTCGCAGGACGTTCCCTGCGTCTGCTCAAGCGGGCATTGCCAGCACTCGCGGTCGTTATGGCGGGCGGGCTGGCCTTTCTGGTGACGGCACGTTAGGCCGCAATGCATGAACACGGTCATAGCCGCTTTCCTGCTCGGATTCCCCGCGCTGTTCTCCATCGTCAACCCGGTCAGTGGCGCGTTCATCTTCCGCACGCGCACCATCGAGCGCAGCCACGTGGATCGGGTGCGCCTGGCCCGGCGCGTCGGCGTGTATGCCGCCTTGGTCATGCTGGTGGCGCTGTGGGCCGGCTCCTACGTGCTGGCGTTCTTCGGCATCAGCCTGCCCGCGTTGCGCTGCGCGGGTGGCGTCGTGCTGGCCATGTATGCCTGGTCTTCCCTTAACGCGCCGGAACGGCGCGAGGCGCGCAAGGGCGAACAGGCCGACGCCGCCGCTGGCCAGGATGACCCGGCCTTCTACCCGCTGACCCTGCCATTCACCACCGGGCCGGGCACGATATCCGTCGCGGTGGCGCTAGGGTCGGCGCACCCGGCGGAAAGCGTTGCGCTGGTGCCATTCTTCGTCGGGATGTCAGCTGCAGCCATGTTGGTCGCGGTGCTGGTGTGGTTGTTCTACAGCGCCAGCGACCAGATCTCGCGCTTGTTCGGGCAAGTGGTGAGCCGCGCGATAACCCGTCTGTCGGCGTTCTTCCAGCTCTGCATTGGCACTCAAATCCTGATTACGGGGGTGACGGAGGTGCTGCGGCCCTTGCTGGTGCGTTGATGCAGGTGATCAGCGCCGAAATCCGCCGCTGATGTATATCGCCAGCGTTCACGGCGGCTTGTGTACCACTCGGAGTGTTGTTCGGTCAGTCAGGCGTCCAGGCGTATTCGAGCTTCAGCCCATCGGCGTCGGCAAAGAACACGGCGTAGTAGCCGTTCCCGCCATTGTATTGCGGGTAGTCGGCTGGAGCGTCGAGGATCTCGGCGCCGATGTCTTTCAGCAAGCCGTGGAAGCGGTCAACGTCGTCCCGGGTTTCGGCCCGCCACGCGAAGTGGTGCAAGCCGGGTGAGTAGCGGTCATGCGGCTGGGCCGCGTGCTCGCCCTTGGCCGGGTTCAGCGAGATCGAGGTATGCCCTTGCGGCATGGTGAGCCGCCACTCGAATTCCTGGCGATGGTGGTAGCCCATGAAGGTCAGCACGGCGCCGTAAAGCGGGGCCGAAACCGCCGGGTCGGTGACCGTGAGGTCGATGTGGTGCATGACGCCGCGCAAGCTTTCCTCCATGGGGTTGACCCAGCATCCTTGCTGCGAGCCGCAAGGTAGCGCCGGGTGACCGAACCTTGCCACATGACCGCAGCCACGCCGGACATCTGTGGCTTTACGGACCGCCCAACTCCAGCCGCCATCGCGAGGAGCGGGCGCTGGCAACGACCGGCGACGTGAAGCGCGACCCGCCCGCCGGACGCCACCTTCTACAGGATGGAAAGGTGTCTTCAGAGAACAACGGCTATATCCGCAAGTTGGATAACTTAATATCCGGTCCAGGTAGTGAGCCTGGAAGGCAAGTGAGAACAATGGTCCGATCCTAACAATCTCTCGACTTCATTCTTCATACTGCCAGGTATTGCCCGTGTAGACTTAGGTTCAGGACCGCTTTTGCTGAAGGCGGATGGATCTTGGTCACGTTCTTGACCTATGACTGATGAAGGAATCCTTATGCATCGTATACGCCGCATCAGCTTTGCCACCGCAGTGGCCCTCGGAGCTGTCGTGCTTGCCCCAGGTCCCACCGTGCGCGCAGCCGAGCCGCAGGGAGTGCCGAGTTTCTCATCCGATCCGCAGGTGGCCGCACAGCAGCACCAGGTCTACGACGTCGTGCACCGTTACGAGACGCTGCTCAACGCCGGTGACACGGCTGGCATCATGGCGATGTTCGCTCCGGACAGCGTGGCCGAATGGAACAACCGGCCGACCTTCGCCACTCCTCAGGAGCGGAAGGCGGCTTACGATGCCCTGTTCAAGGAAGCCAAGTTCTCGACCGTGTTCGGCTACGCCTCCGTGGAAGCCTACGGCGATACCGGCGTGGTTCGTACGTTCCACCATAAGGGGGCGACCGTGGTCGAGGGCGGTAAAGAGGTGGTGGACCTGAACCGCGAGGTTTTCGTGCTGCGTAGGATCGGCGGCGAGTGGAAGATCGTGCTCTACATCTTCAATACCGATCCTGTGCAGGGCGAGGGCTGATATCTTGCGCGGCCGCACGCTGCTGCTTGCCGGGCTGGTGGCTGCCGCCGCGCTCACCGAACCCGCTGCAGGCCAGGTCCCGACGGGCTTGGAGCAGGCTGTCCAGAACTTCCCGCAACTCATCATAGGCGCGAACACGCAGGTCAGCGACGGGACCGGGCCTTTTGCCCGGCCATGCCCTGACGGCGGCTCCGTGACGCAGATTGATGGGGTGGTGACCTCCTACCACGGCTCAAGCCCCGGCCGTCCGGCCCTGTGCCATATCCGGATCGGCGGGACCGACGTGGAAGCCTGGTATGGCATCTGGCTGACCACTTGGCCTGGTTCCGACCAGGCTGCGGCCGCGATGGACAGGTTGATCCATGGGAGGACGGGCCAGACCGAGGCGTTCGACGTCCGCATGTCGCCGACGTTCTCGTTTCACGACGTGCTGCGCAACGACGGCGTCGAAACCATCCGTCTGCTGGATCGCACGTATCAGGCCCTGAGGATTTCCCACTACCGCGAGGGAGCGGAGGGGAACATCTATCGCTCGGTCACGACGGGCTGGAAGGACGTGGCCACTGGCATGCTGCTATATGTCACCTACCAGCATATCTCGGGCTCACCCGAGATCGGCGTGCCGGTCCTGCCCGCTGCGATCGACCCATTGCCCTGACCAAAGGACCTACCCCCGGCAAACCACCGAGCCGAGGACAAGGCGAAACCGAACGAGCGGGCGTGCGGCGGCAGGTGGACCTGAACGACATCCGCTTGCTTCTGCAGATTGTCGAGAACGGCAGCTATACCGCGGCCTCCCGGATCACCGGCATCCCTGTATCCACGATCAGTCAGCGGATCGCTTCGCTTGAGGCGGCAGCCGGAATCGGGCTGCTGCGCCGCACCTCACGAAGCATGTCGGTGACCGAGATCGGCAGCCTGCTGCTGGAGCAGGCCCGGGCGTTGGACGACACCGCACGGCTCGCCGAGCAAATCCTTTTCGACCGCGGACAGGAGGTTTCGGGAACCCTGCGTGTAACGGCGTCATTCGCGGTGGCGCAGTTTGCCCTGGCATCGCTGCTGCCCCGATTCCTGACCAAGCACCCCAAGGCGAGCGTTCAGGTGGACGCCAGCAACCAATTCGTTGACTTGGTCGGAGGCGGTTACGACGTGGGCCTCCGGGCGCACGGGGCACCGTTGAAGGATTCGTCGCTGGTCCAGCGCGTCGTGGCACGCACGCCATGGTCTTTGGCCGCCGCGCCGTCGTGGCTCGGCAAACGCGGCATGCCCGCGACCCCGGACCAGTTGTGCCCGCTGGAAACGCTTTACTTCGCGGCCGCACCGGGCGAACCGCACTGGCTGCTCTGCCGTCATCAGGAGGAGCAGGTCGATCTGCGGCTGACGCCAAGGCTCTGGTCCAACGACATGGCTACGCTGCGCCAGGCTGCGATTGACGGCGGCGGCGTGGTCGGGCTGCCAAGCTATGTGCTGGGCCCGGCGGTGAGATCCCGGCAACTCGCGCCGGTTCTGCCGGGTTGGACAATCCTCATGTCCAGCATCAGCGTGCTCACGCCACCCAAACGCCAGTCCTCGCGCTTGGCCCG
>CAXTDP010000342.1:0-6338 GCA_964242295.1 uncultured Acetobacteraceae bacterium
TCGGCCGCGGCCTGGAGGCCATTGAGCGGCCAGTCCACCGCCACGGCGCCGTCGGCGGAGCGGATCAGCACCTGCCCGTCGCGCATCTGCAGCGACACGTCGTGCGCCTGGGCTTGGCGCCCGTCGAAGAAGCGCGCTGACATTGCCGCCGTCCTAGATGGCGCCGCCGCCGTCCAGCACTTGGAACAGGCCCTCGGCCATGCGCGGCTCCGGCGTGGTGCCCTGCCCCAGCGCCGGCAGGTCCAGGGCGCCGCTGACCCACAGGTTGCGGGCCAGGAACCGCATGGTCCGCTGCAACACGACCGGGAACCCCAACCCGAGCGTGACCAGCAGGACGACCGTGTTGACCAGGGACAGCCACAGCAGGCCCCGGCCGGTCAGCGTGCTGCTGAACCGCAGCGGCCCCAGGCTGGTGTGGCCGATCACGTGCCGCTCGAACAGGGCGACATACCACAGGCTGATGAGCGGGATGGTCAGGCCCAACAGGATGAAGGCGCCGATGGCGACCCATCCCAGCCGCTGGAACACCGCCAGGTCCGCCGGGCTAGGTGCTGCGCCGCCGCGCTGGTTCATTGCAGCCTGGATCGCCGGCAGGTATCCGTGCAAGGCCGTCCAAGCCCCGGCGGCAATCAGGACCAGCAGCAGCAAGCCCCCCAGCAGAGTCAGCAGGAATGGCCCGTAAACGTCGCGCGCCCGGCCCTGGAAGCGGAACCGCAGGTTTCCCAGGCTGCTGGCGTTGATCCGCTGCTCGGCGAGGCGGATGGACCGCCAGGGCATCATCTGGAACAGCGTCAACCCGGCCAGGACGCCATACAGGACCGCCCGCAGACCGTAGGCCAGCATGGACCCGGTCATGCCGCCGCGTATGCCCGCCCACACGGTCCGGCTGAGCTTGTAGCGCTGCGCCGAGAACACCGCGCCGGCCGCCACCACGAAGATGCCGCCATACAGCAGCAGCACCGCCAGGACTCCCAACGGGGGCCAGATGGCATACAGCGCGGTGAACAGCAGGCCCGCCACCACCAGCGCGCCGATCAGCATCAGGATGGCCAGCAGGACGCCGACGAACAGCTCGCCTCCGGTGCCGGTGTATTCGAACCGCTCTCCCTGGAACCGGGTGCGGGACCATAGGTAGCGGCGGACGCGGGTGATGGCCCAGAAGCGGAAGATGCCCAGAGTCAGCACCGTCCACAGCAGGTTCATCAGGAAGATGCCGTAAAGTTCGCCGAGCCGGCCGTCGTAGCTGAGCGCCGGGCTGCGGGCGGAGGTGGACTGGTCCATTGGGGTCGGCTTTCGGAACGGTTGGCGGGACCTTAGCAATTCGGTCGCGTAACGGATAGGGTGTATCGCGCTGTGGTGGTTTCTCTTCCTTTGGGGGAGGGAAACGACCGGCGCAGAACGGTCTAGGAGCAATACGGTTTAGATAGGCCGTTTCCCGAAGTGTTGGGCAGCCTCTACCAGGCGGTTTCACCACCATCGCCTGATCCCAAACAGCGCTAACTGAACCGTATTGGGTCTAGGAGGACTGTCCTGCAAAGGGCAGGGACTGCGCGCGCGGCCTCCCTCACCCCGGCCCTCTCCCGGAGGGAGAGGGGGAAGGAAGTGGGGTTAGGCTGCTAACTCGCGGCCGCGGAGCAGGGCGGCGGTGCTGGGTGGGCGGCCGCGGAAGGCCGTGTAGAGCGCCATCGGGTCCTGCGTGTCGCCGGCGCCCAGGACCAGGCGCAGGCGGGCCGCGGCGGCGGGGTCGAAGGGGTCGCCTGCCTCCTCGAACGCCTCGAAGCCGTCGGCGTCCAGCACCTCCGACCACATGTAGGAGTAGTAGCCCGCGGCATAGCCACCACCGGCGAACAGGTGCTGGAAGTGTGCGGGGCGGTGGCGGATGCCGATTTCAGCCGGCATGCCGATGCCTTGCAGGAACTCGCGCTCGAACGCTTCGATGTCCAGGCCGGCGGGGTCCGGGTGCTGGTGCAGCGCCATGTCTATCAGCGCGGCGGAGGTATATTCGACGGTGCCGAAGCCCATGTTCCAGCCGCGTGCCGCCAGCAGCTTGGCGATCAGGGCGTCGGGGATCGGCTCGCCCGTGGAGTGGTGCCGGGCATAGCGGCGCAGCGTGCCGGGCACCGACAGCCAGTGCTCATACACCTGGGAGGGGAACTCCACGAAGTCGCGCCGGACCGACGTGCCGGACTGGCCGGGGTAGCGGACCCTGCTGAGCAGGCCGTGCAGGGCGTGGCCGAACTCGTGGAACAGGGTTTCGGCGTCGGTGAAGCTGAGCAGCGGCGGCTCGGCGCGGGCGAAGTTGTTGTTGTTCACGATTACCGGGGAGACCGGGGCGTCCATCGCCTCCTGGTCGCGGTAGCTGCTCATCCAGGCGCCGGAGCGCTTGTCTGCCCGGGCGTAGGGGTCGGCCAGGAACACGCCGACATGGCCGGCGGCGTCGCGGACCTCGTAGGCCTCGACGTCGGGGTGGTAGATCGGCACGTCGGGGCGGTGATGGAAGGTCAGGCCGAACAACCGGCCCGCGGTGTCGAACGCCGCCTGCTGGATGCTGTCCAGGACGAAGTACGGCTTCAACTCCTCCTCGTCTATCGCGTAGTCGGCGCGGCGCACCTTTTCCGCGTAGTGGCGCCAGTCCCAGGGAGCGAGGGCGCCGTTGAACCCCTCCGATTGCGCCAGGGCCAGCAGGCGGTCGCGCTCGGCGGCAGCCTTGCGCTTGGCCGGCTCCCACACTTCGGCCAGCAGGCCCGCGGCGGCGTCCGGCGAGCCGGCCATGGTGTCGGCCATGCGCAACGCGGCGAAGTCCGGGTAGCCGAGCAGCCGCGCACGCTCCTGGCGCAAGGCCAGGATTTCGGGGATCAAGGGGCGGTTGTCGTGGGCGCCGGGGTGGATGCCGCGGGCGATCCAGGCCTCGTAGGCTGCCTGGCGCAGGTCGCGGCGGGCGGAGAAGGTCAGGAACGGCTCGATCAATGAACGGGACAGGGTGATGGCGTAGCCTTCGATCCCACGCTCCTGCGCCGCTTGGCGGGCGCCGTCGCGGACGAAGCCGGGGAGGCCGTCCAGGTCGGACTCTTGGAGGGGCAGGTGCCACTCCTTCTCGTCGTGCAGGACGTTCTGGCCGAATCCGGTGTGCAGCACAGCCAAGCGCTCGGAGATCGCGGCCATGCGCGCGCGGTCGGCGTCGCCCAGCGCGGCGCCGCTGCGGACCATGCCGAGGTGGGTGCGCTCCAGCAGGCGGCGCTGGTCGGGCGCCAGGCCAGCCGGCGCGGCACCGTGCAGCGCGGCGACCCGGCGGAACAGCGCGGGGTCGAGGGCGATGGCGGCATAGTGCTGCGCCAGCAGCGGCGACATTTCGGTGTCCACGGCCTGCAGCGCGTCGCCGCCTAGGCTTACGACCAGGTTGGAGAACGCCATCGCGACCCGGCCCAGCAGGCGCCCGCTGCGCTGCGCCGCCTCGATGGTGTTGGCGAATGTGGGCGGGGCCGGGTCGGCGCCGATGGCGGCGATCTCCGCCCGGTGCTCGGCCATGCCCTGCGCGAAGGCCGGGGCGAAGTGTTCCGGGCGGATCTGGTCGAAGGGCGGTACCTCGAAGGGGGTGGCCCAGGGGATCAGGAGAGGGTTGTCGGTCATGCGGACGATTGCGGCAGGAAGCAGGGCAGGGGTCAAGGCCGCCGGCTGCGGGATCGCGATCCGGTAGCGAGGTCCGATAGCGGGGAATGCCACTCCGGGCGTATCCGGCCGGCTCACGTCGTGGACGCGGGCCGTCGTGATCCGCGGGAAGATGGCGGCGGAGCCGCGAGCCGATGTGTTCTACTGTGTGTCAATTTAACCAGGCTCACAGGGTAGTTATGCCTGTGACCCAAACTATTAGCATTGCCTGGTTTGCATAGCAGGGATCATGCGCATCTCGGGTGCAGCTAGCTGAAACGCAGCTGCTTCTAGAGGAAACGCTAATGAACCGCATAGATACGCCCGACGCCAGCGCGGCCACGACTGACCGCCGCTCGCTTCTCAGCCTCGGCGCAGCAGCTTCGGCCGTGATGGCAGCAGGCGCCATTGCCACCGGCGCCGCAGTTACCAGCAGCCCGGCCGAGGCGCAGACCATCACCGACACCGACGTTTTGAACTTCGCCCTTAACCTGGAATATCTTGAGGGCGAGTATTACAGCCGCGGGTTCCTGGGCCGCGGGCTGGATGCAGCCGACCGGGACGGCGTTGGCGGGTCCGGCACCGTGCTTGGCGGGTCGCAGGTGCCGTTCCGGACGCCAGCCATCGCCGGCGCGGTGCAGCGCATCGTGATAGATGAGGTGGACCATATCCGCTTCCTCCGCCGGGTGCTGGGCAGGTCAGCCGTGGGGGCACCGAACATTGACCTGCTGAACAGCTTCAACGCCCTGGCTGTCGCGGCCGGCTTGATCCCGGCGGGCACGCAGTTCAACCCGTTCGCCGACGAGATCAGCTTCCTGCTCGGGGCGTTCATCCTGACGGACGTGGGCGTGACGGCCTATGCCGGCTCGGCGCAGCTGCTTACGAATGCGAGCAACAAAGACGCGGCTGCCGGCCTGCTGGCGACCGAGGCCTACCATGCCGGGGCGATCCGGTTCACGCTGGACCTGTTCAACCAGCAGATCGCCGGCAACGCCATCTCCACCGTCCGCGCCCGGCTGAGCAACGGCAAGGACTCCGGGCTGTCCCTGCCCAACATACCGTTCAACATCGCGAACGTGGACTCGGACGGCCTGACGTTCCGGCGCACCTCGGCCGAGGTGTTGAACGTCGTGTATAACGGCGTCAGCACTGGCGGCGGCTTCCTTCCCAACCGGGCCAACGGCACCATCCGCTGACCGTGCGCGGCACGGATGGTCATCCGTGCCGCATGTCCTACCCAGGGATTGTCCTACCTTGGGATTGGCAAACGACGTTGTCCGATAGAGCTTTGGCGGGCTGCGCCGGAACGGGGGCCTGAGCGGCCTTGGGGGCCTGGGTCGTCATCTTCCCTCCAGGCTGCGCCTGTCCCCTTGAGGGCACCGTGGCCGCAACCGCGAAATCCGGGTGGCCTGCATGCCCGTGATAGCGCAGGGCATCCAGGGGTTCCTCCACGGCGACGTCCGAGGCATCATCGCCTCGGCATCGCGGGCAGCCCAGGCAACGCATTGGCCGCCGCGGGACTATGGCACTGACAGGGCGATCGCCTCGGCGTGGACGTCCTTGGAGCCATTGGACTCTGCCATGTCTGGCTCCGCCATGCGCGCTGCGGACCATGCGGGACAGCCTTTGGGGATGCATCCATGACCACTGCCACTGCGACCTCCACGGCCAGCGCCCCACCCTACTCCGACTGGCAGGGCGCCACCGGGGAGGGCTGGGCCGCGAACGCCGACCATTACGACGCCATGCTGGCCGACATCGCGACGGCTCTGCTCGCCCATGCCGGCTTCGCGCCGGGCGAGCGGGCGGTGGAGATCGGCTGCGGCAGCGGCCGGTTCGCCCGGCGGATCGCGGCGGCGGTCGCACCTGGCGGCACCGTGCTCGGCATTGATATTTCCCCGGCGCTGGCAGGGCTGGCCCGGCAGGAGGTGGTGGAGGCTGGGACCGCCAACCTGCAGATCCTGGTGGCCGATGCGCAGACGGCGGTGCCGCCGGGAGTGCCGTTCGACCGGCTGGTGTCGCGCTTCGGCGTCATGTTCTTCGCCGACCCGGCGGCGGCGATGGCGAACCTGCACGCCATGCTGACGCCGGGCGGGCGGCTCGACTTCGCGGTCTGGGCGCCGGTCGAGGGCAATCCCTGGGCCGGCGCGGTCATGGAGGTGGCGCGCAGCCACCTCGGCCTGCCGCCGCGCGACCCGCGCGATCCCGGCCCGTTCGCGTTCAGCGACGAGGCCTATCTTCGGGCGTTGCTCGATGCGGCGGGATGCCAGGCCGTCAGCTTCACGCCTTGGCACGGCAGGGTGCGGTTTGGCGGGCCTGGCGTGACCGCGGCGGAGGCAGCCGGCCTCGCCGTCACCGGCGGGACGCTGGCGCAGCCGATCCAGAAGGCTGGCGCGGAGGTCAAGGCGGCTTTGATAGCTGACCTGGCAGGGCGTATGCAGCCCTACCTGACCGATGCGGGCGTCCTGATGCCGGCGTCGGTGCATCTGGTTACTGCTTTTGCTGGGGCTTTTGCCGGGCCAAGCGGGGCGCAGCAGGGCTGATTTGTCCTCACGCCAGCGCCCGTCCCGCCGCCACGGCCTCGGCTGCCGTTGCGCTGAACCCTACCGCCGGCCCGCAGATCCCATGCGCTTGCAGCACCCGCGCGATCCCCGGGCGGGCGCCGGCGATGAACACCGCCGCCCCGCGCCCGC
>CAXTDP010000343.1:0-930 GCA_964242295.1 uncultured Acetobacteraceae bacterium
GCAGACGCGCCAGCCGGTCGAACTCCGCCACGCTGAGCGTTTCCGCCCGCCGATCCCCGGCGATGCCGGCCCGCTCCAGCAGCGCCTCGCCGCCGAGCGGCCGCAGGGCGCCCCGCAGCATCTTGCGCCGCTGGCCGAAGGCGGCAGCCGTCAGCCGCTCCATGGTGGCGAACAGCTCCGGGGATGGCTGCTCCGGATGCGGCTGCAGGCCGACCACGGCCGACCACACTTTGGGCGGCGGCGTGAAGGCGGCCGGCGGCAGGCGCATCAGCAGGGTTGTGCGGCAAGTCCAGCCCGCAAGCACGGACAGGCGGCCATAGGCGCCGGTGTCCGGTGCGGCAGCGATGCGTTCGGCCACCTCCAACTGGAACATCAGCGTCATCCGCTCCCACTGCCCGGCCTGGCGCAGCCAGCCGATCAGCAGGGGGGTCGCAACATTGTACGGCAGGTTGGCCGCGATCACCCGCGGCGCCGGCACCAGCGCAGCCAGGTCCAGCCGTGTCGCGTCCGCGTCCAGCACCCGCAGGCGCCCGGGATAGGATTGGGCCAGCTCCTCAATGGCCTCGATGGCGCGCGCATCCACCTCCACCGCCAGCACCCCGGCGGCATCGGTCTCCAGCAAGGCGCGGGTCAGCCCACCAGGTCCAGGGCCGACCTCAACGACGTTGCGCCCGGCCAGATCTCCAGCCTCTCGGGCAATGCGGGCAGTCAGGTTGGCGTCGAGCAGGAAGTGCTGTCCCAGCTTGCGCCGGGCATCCAGCCCATGCCGGGCAATGACCTCGCGAAGCGGCGGAAGGGTCACAAACGGCACGCAGTCCTTCTGCCTCTCCCTCCGGGAGAGGGCCGGGGTGAGGGAAGCCTAGCAGCCCAACAGCAGCCAGCCTTGGCGCTGTCCCGCCCCAAGTAACCAAGCCTCGCCCTTGCAGCCTT
>CAXTDP010000343.1:940-6336 GCA_964242295.1 uncultured Acetobacteraceae bacterium
ACCCCAACCCTCTCCCGGAGGGAGAGGGAGCAGCGCCAGCGTCAGCTCCGCTCTTCCATCACCGCGCGGCGGCGCAGGTCGCGCTGCAGTTGGCGCGATGCCAGCTCGATCCGCTCGCCCAGCAGGCGGTTGGTGATCTCCTGCTTCGACGGCTCGGCGGCGGTCTTGGTTTCGCGGGAGCAGATCATCAGCACCGCCACGCCCTCGCTCGCGACCACCGGCTTGCTCGGCGCGTTCGGCGCCATGCCGCCCAGCAACGCGCGCAGCGGCGGCGAGCCAACGGCCTCCAGCCGGAGTTCGCCGGGGTCGGCGGGACGGGTGGCGCCGGCCTTGGTGTTGGCGGCTTCCATGTCGGCGCAGGTCTTTACGCTCTTGGACACGGCAGTGGCCTGGTCCACGGCGGCGCGCTGCTGCGGGGTGGGCGCGCCGGGGTTCAGCGGCGTGGGGAAGGGGATGAACACCTGGCGGATGTGCATCACCGTGGACTCGTCCCGCCCAACATCGCGCTTGGCCCCCAGCGACACGATGGTGATGCCGCCGGGCACGGCGATCGGGTTGCTGACGGCGCCGGGCGGCATCTGCGTCGCGACCGCCGCGACCTCCGGGTCCAACTGGTTCGCGCGCACCCATCCGAGGTCGCCGCCCTGCAGCGCGGTCTGGCTTTGGCTGAACTGCGCCGCGACCACCGGGAACGGCGCGCCGGCGCGGAGCTGCGCTATGACGGTGTCGGCGAACCGCTGGGCGTCGGGACGGCGGGACGGGTCCTCGATGGGGATGAAGATCTCGCGCACCTGGTATTCGGGCTTGCCGATCTGCTCCTTGAACAGCCGGACCTGCTCGGCCACGTCGGCATCGCTGATGTCGGCCCGGGTGCCCAGCTCCTGGCGCAGCACCCGGGTCCAGCCGATCTGCACCCGCACCTGGTCAATCAGCGTCCGCAGCGCCACGCCGCGTCCGTTCAGGTTGGCGCTGAGTGCGCCCTTGGGCATCCCGTTCCGTTGCTCGATGTCGCCGATGGCGTCGGCGATCTCGCGGTCGCTGACGGCGATCTTGCGGCGCTGCACCTCCTGCAAACGCAGCCGCTCGTCCACCAGTTGCCGGGCCACCTGGGGACGCAGGCGCTCCAGCACCTCGGGGGTGACGGGCAGCCCGGTGCTGAGCGCGAACAGGCGGCCGCGGTTGACCACGTCCCCGGTCGTGATGATGTCGCCGTTGACGACGGCGATGATGCGCTCCTGGCCGGCGGTGCTGGCGGGGACGGGGGTGGCTGCTCCCTGGGCGGCAATCGCCTGCGGGGCTGGCGCTGCGCCCGGCCTGGCTCGATGCGGCTGGGCCGCGGCCGGCAGGCTTGCCAGGAGCGCAGTCAGAACGAGGAAGGGACGGATCGGAGCCATGCGGCGTGTCCTACTGGGGCGGGGCTGGTGTGCCGGTTGCCGGGTGTGCCTTACGCCGGGCAGTTCTTATACGCCGGCGCGCCGTAAACAAAGGTGTACCTGAAACCAGCTTGCCACGGCCCGGCTAACTCGGATGAAAGCCGAACTGGCCCACGGTCTTCAAGGTGATCTGCAGCAGGAATGTGCTGGCGCCGTTGTCGCCGTTAAGGCTGGTGTAGCGCCGGATGAAGTTGGCGTCGAAGATGAAGCACTCGTCCTCATAGGTCGCGCGCAGCCCGGCGCTGACCATCTTGTTGCTGTTCACGTCCCGCCGCGCCGTAGCACCCAGCCGGTAGCGGCCGAGCTGCGAGTTGACCCCCGCCGTCACCTCGTTGCGGTGCTGGAGGTAGCTGGCCGGCACCGCCTGGGTGTCATAATAGAAATAAGGGTTCACCGCCGAGTAGATGTATCCGGCATTGAGCCGCAGCAGCGGCGTCCCCGTGCTGCCGATGGCGTCGGCGAAGCGTATGTTGCCGTTGCGGTTGTCCACCCGGGTGCGCCCGGTCAGGTCCAGCCAGGGCGCCGGCGTCACGGTGGTGCGCGTCACGATGTCGGACGCCCGCCGCTCCAGCCCTGATCCCACGGGGAAGCTGTCATCCCGGTGGGCGCGGTAGCTTTGCCCAACCAGCGCATCCACCGCGGCCGTGCCCACGGTCCAGTTCAGGTGCAGGCCGACGTTGGCGCGCAGCCCGCCCTCCAGCCGGTCAATGCCGGGATACTTGTTGAGCGAGAACAGGTTCTGGTCGGTGAACTCGAAGTCCAGGCTGTCCTCGTTCGGAATGCGCAGGGTGCGCTGGCCGCCGCCCGTGTTCGGGCCGGCGACGAACTGCGCGATAGGCTCGATGGTCTGGGTGCCCAGCGCTCCGCCGTCCCGCACCAAGGGCCAGCGCACCTCGATGGCCGCCTGGGGATGGTCCCGCGCCGTTTCGGCGCTGCCGACGCGGGCATAGTTGGGGTTCTGGTTCAGGCTGGTCGCGGTGTAGCCGGCGGCGACGTTCTGCAGCGTCAGCCCATACACCTCGCCGAACGCCCCGGCGAAGGGCCGCTGCCAGTTCAGCACGGCGCCGGCGCGCTGCGTGTTGGTGCCGATCTGGCGGACGACGTTGAAGTCCACGGTCTCGAAGCTCAGCCGGCCGCCGAGCGCGTCCGGCTCGCCAAAGAAGCTGTACTGGTAGCGCGGCAGCACGTAGGGCAGGCGGGCCTGGCTGATGCTGCTCACCAGCCCCTGGTAGGCGATGCTGTCCAGCCGGGTATAGGCGCCGGTGCCGAAGCCCTCCAGGAAGATGCTGCTGGTCAGCACGTCGCCGCGCCCGGTGAAGGAGTAGTCGTTGAGATACTTCGAGCTGGACGCCCGGTCTATGTTGAAGCCATAGCGCCAGGTGTCGTCATAGGCGAAGGCGCCGCGCGCAAAGATGGCAGCCTGCGGCTTCTTCTGGTCAATGCCCACGGCCCCGTCCACCCGCAGCGTCCCGTCGTTGAAGCGGCGGCGGTAGTCGGTGTTCACGTTCAGGTAGTTCTGGGTGTTGAAGGTCGGCGTGATCGTCGCGTCCGACTGCTCGTCAATCGCCCAGAAATACGGTGCGCGCAGGAAGCCGCCAAGGTGCTTGCTGCTGCCGAAATCCGGCACCAGGAAGCCGCTGGCCCGGCGCACCGAGGGGTCGGTGTGCCAGATATAGGGCAGGTAGGCGACTGGCACGCCGTAGATGTCCACGACGGCGTCGCGATACTCGATCCGCTTGTTCTCACCGTCCTGCACGATCGAGCGGGCGCGGATCTGCCACAACGGCGGCTTCGTCGGGTCCGCGGCGCACAGGTTGCAGGTGGTGTAGATGCCGCGCGACAGCTCGTTGATCTTGCCGTCCGTGCGGCGCGCGCCGTTGGCCACCAGGCGGCCGTTCTCGGCCAGGATCGCACGCATGCCGCGCAACACGCCGTCGCGCAGGCCTTCCGTCAGCTCGGCATAGTCGCTGAACAGCACCTGGCCGTCTGGCTGCACGATGACCACATGGCCAGATGCGGCGGCGACGTTGGTGTTGCGGTCGAACGTGATCTTGTCGGCGCGCAGGATGTTGTCGTTCTGCCAGGCTTCGACGTTGCCGGTAGCCGTCACCACGGCGTTGTCGCGGTCGTACTGCACCTCGTCGGCGGTGAAGGCCACGGGTTCCGTGCGGGTCAGCGGCTGCGGCGCCGGAGCGCCCGTGGCACGGCGCGGGGAGGCGAACTGCGCGTGCGCAGGGAGGGCAAGCATCAACGCCGCAAATGCGGCCCCACCCGCGAGATGACGGCGCAGCCGGGCCACCGGAGCGGCGAGGAAGGGAATCGTGCCGGCCATGCCGCACCTTAGCCGGGCTGATTGCGGGAAAAAAGGGAGTGGCGCGTGCTGGTCCGGCCCAACTGGGCAAATCGGCCACAACTGTGGCAAGCCGCATGTTGCAGTGCAGCATATCCGCGCCTATCTTCAGCGTCGAGGAAGCGTCCTTCTGCCCGACGATGGGCTCGTTTCATGGAAGGATGTAGCTATGTATCTCGATGAGTTGTCGCGTGAGGCCAAGCTGATCGTGCAAGGCCGGCAGGAATTCGTGGCCGAGTTCGAGCGGTTCCTCGCGCGCTGCAAGGCTTGGCTGTTCGGCTGATCCGCCGCTTGAGCCGGCCCAAGGCGCCCATGGGTGCCGCGGGCCGGCCCGACAGCGGGAGCTGTCCCCAGCGGGCGGAAGCTAACCGTCCTCTAGGTGCAGCAACAGGCTGACCGCGAGCATCAGCCCAGCCGCCGCCGGCGCCCAGGCCGCCAGTTCCGCCGGCAGCGTCCCGGATTGCCCGAACTCCGCGGCCACCTTGCTGACGACGAACAGCGCGAACCCGGCCGTCACGCCCGACCCGATCATCCGCCCGACCCCGCCGCGCCGGGTCGGGCGCATGGAGAACCCTGCCGCCACCAGCGCCATCGTGCCGCACAGCAGCGGCAGCGCCAGCAGTTCCTGGAAGTGCAGGCGGTGCCGGATGGCGGAAAAGCCGGACCGCTCCAACAGCCCTATCATGTCCGGCAAGGTCCACACCGACAGCGTGTCCGGGCTGGCGAAGCTGTCCTGCACCCGGCCCACTGTCAGGTCGGTCGGCAGGCTGGCCGTGCCCACCGGTTCCGGCAGGTGGTCGGCGGTCATGCGGCGCGCATCCTCCAGCTCCCAGCGGCCCTGGCCCAGCGTCGCCCGCGCGCTCTCAATCCGCGACAGCAGGCGGTCGGTGCCGTCCAGGCGGAACACGCTCACGTCCTGTGCCACCAGCGACACGCCGCGCAGGGTGACGCCGCGGGCATGGATGATCGCAATGCCCAACGGGTCCAGCTCCCGGTCGGACTGGCGCAGCCACAACTGCCCGCCGGACAGCGCCAACGGCCCGCCCGACGTACGCAGGTAGGCGTTGTCCAGCGACTCCGCCCGCCCGAGCATCGCCGACGACAAGGGGCTGACCACCCCGGTCGCCACCGCGCCGAGCAGGATCGCGCAGCCTACCGGCGCCGCCAGGAACCCCCAGGCCGACACGCCGGAGGCCCGGGCGACGATCAGCTCGCTGCTGCGGGTCAGCCGCCAGAAGGCCAGGATGCCGCCCAGCAGCACCGCAAACGGCAGGATCTGCATGGACACGTAGGGCAGGCGCAGCCCGGCGATCTGCGCGACGATGCCGAACGTCGCATCCGGCTTGGTGGCGGACCGGCGCAGCAGCTCGATGAAGTCGAATAGGGACACCAGCAGCGACAGCGCACCCAGCATCGCCAGCACCGACAGGCTGAACACCCGCGCAACGTAGGCCGAAAGCGTGAGCGCCATGCTAGGCCACCCGGCCCGGCTGCGCCCGCCCTGGCGTCCCGCCCGCCCCCCTTGGCGTCCCCTCCGCTGGACGGCTGCGCCCGTCCCGCAACTGCGGCCCCAGCAGCAGCCAGCCGCACACGAGGCCCGGCAGGGTCGCATG
>CAXTDP010000344.1:0-6319 GCA_964242295.1 uncultured Acetobacteraceae bacterium
CGGGCGCCACGGCGGGCACGGGTTGGGCGGCTACCGCACAGGGCAGCGCCCCGGCCAGGGCAACTGCCCCCCAACGCATTCTCATCACGACGTCCTCCAATCCCAGCCCGTTGTTGAATGCGATTAGGCCCGAGTAGCCGGACCCTGCCTATGGCGAGACTTCCCGATTTTACCGGGAAACTTTCCCGATCTTCGTTCCGGAGCGGCGGGCAGCTAGGGTGGCGGCAGGAGGAGCCTGCCCATGTCGCTGCGGACCCGGTTGATCGCGTCCATCATGCTCGTGCTGCTCGTAAGCCTTGGCGTGGGCGGCTTGTCTGCGGGCTGGACCGCAGCCCGGTCGGTCCGCAACGAAATGCAGGCGGCGCTCGGGGTGGGCGAGCAGGCCGTCCAGCACGGGCTTGACGACCTGCCGGGGTCGCACGACCAGTTGGCTGACCTGACCCGGCTGGTGCAGGCCTTCAATGGCGACCGCCACCTGCGCGCCACCCTGGTTGACGCCGCCGGACGCACGCTCGTCGCATCGGCGCTTCCCCGGCCGGCGCAGCCGGCACCCGGCTGGTTCGTGCACCTGGTGGCCCCGGCCCTGCCGGCCCGGCAAATGCCGGTGGAAACGGGGCTGGAGACCGGAGTGGAGCGCAGCGTGGTCGTGCTGGAGGCCGAGCCGCTGAACGAGGCCGGCGAGGTTTGGACCCAGCTGCGGGACGGCCTGGCGGTCCTAGCCCTGTTCTGTGCGTTGAGCATCGTGCTGGTCAGCCTCGTCGCCGGCCGTGCCCTGCGGCCGCTGAAGCGGATATCGGCAGCGCTCGCAGCGGTTGGCGACGGGGAATACGCCGTCCGGCTGCCCAATGCCGGCACGCCGGAACTGGCCGGGCTGACGCTGGGCTTCAACGCGATGGTGACGCGTCTGGGGGCCGCGGAAGCGCAGAACCGCCGCCTGCACGAGCAGCTCGTCACGTTGCAGGAGGAGGAGCGCGCCGACCTCGCCCGCGACCTGCACGACGAGGTCGGTCCGTTCCTGTTCACGGTCGCCCTCGACGCGGCAGCCATCGAACAGGCGGCGGCGGCCGGGAAGCATGCCGCCATACCGGAACACGCCCTGGCGATCCGGGAGGCGGTCGGCCACATGCAGCATCATGTCAGGGCCATGCTGAAGCGCCTGCGGCTGGCAAGCCCCGTCGAGATCGGCCTGGCGCCGGCGCTTGGCAACCTCGTGGCGTTCTGGAAGGCGCATCGGCCCGCGGTCGCCTTCGCGCTTGAGGTCGCAGCGGACGAGGACACCCTCGACGAGGCCACGAAGGCCGTCATCTACCGGGTGGTCCAGGAAGGCTTGAGCAACGCCGTCCGGCATGGGCAACCCGGCAGGATCGAGGTTGCTGTCACCCCCGGAGAGAACGGCGGCGTGATTGTGCGCGTGTCTGACGATGGCATCGGAATGGCGGATGTGAACGAGCCAGGGTTTGGGCTGGCTGGCATGCGTGAGCGCGCCGTGGCGCTCGGCGGCACCCTGCATGTCGCGGGCGGGCCTGGCGGCACCGGCTGCACGGTGACGGCACGGCTGCCGTGCCGGGACCCGGAGGGCAGCGCCCGGCCTGCGGTGGCGGCATGAAGGTCCTGCTGGTGGACGATCATACCGTCGTCCGTGCCGGGCTGCGGCGCCTGCTTGCCGCCTTGCCTGACACGGAGATCAGCGAAGCGGCGGATGGGCGCGGTGCGCTGGCCGCCGTGCGGTCCGAGCAGCCCGACGTGGTGGTGCTCGACCTCAACCTGCCGGGACTGGGTGGGTTGGAGCTTTTGCGCCGAATAAAGCTGGAGCACTTGCCGGTGCGGGTCATGGTGCTCAGCATGCACGCCGAGGCGCTTTATGCCGCCCGGGCCATGCAGGCCGGCGCGCTGGGCTACCTGAGCAAGAACGCCTCGCCGGAGGAGCTGCTGGAGGCGATCCGGCGCGTGGCCGCCGGCGGACGCTACATCGAGGGCGAGATCGCACAGGAGCTGGCGTTGCAGGCCGCAACGACCGGCAACCCCGCGGAACGGCTGACCAGCCGGGACCTGGAGATACTTCGCCTGCTCGGCAGCAGCCAGGGCCTGGCGCAGATCGCGGAGGCGCTCGGGGTGAGCTACAAGACCGTCGCCAACACCTGCAGCGGGATCAAGGCCAAGCTCGGCGTGAGCCGGACCGCCGACCTGGTGCGCTTGTCCATCGAGATGGGCCTCGTCTAGTGCGCCTGGAACCGCCTCCTGCGCCGGTTGTTCCAGCATTACGCTACGAGGGGCATTACGCCACGAGCGTTACGCCACGAGGGGCATCGCGGCACGAGGGGGTGGTTATGGCAGACGTGGAACACCGGGCCTGCAGCAGAGATGCTCTGCCCGAAGGCGCCATGCGCGAGGTGGAGCTGGGTGGCCGCAAGGTGCTTCTCGCGCGGGTGGATGGCGCCTGCCACGCCGTCGGCGCGACCTGCCCGCATGCCGGCGCGCCGCTTGCCGAAGGCGTGCTGCACGGAGGCGTCGTGGTCTGCCCCTGGCACAAGGCCGCGTTCCGGGTCTCGACCGGCGAGCTGGTGGAGCCGCCCGCCGTTGACGACCTGCCAGTCCTCCCGGTGCGGATCGTGGACGGGCAGGTGCTGGTGACGGTCGGCGACGAGCCGGATCGGGTTGAGCCGGCACCGGCCATCGGCCGTGCGGACGGGCGCTGCTTCGTGATCGTCGGCGCCGGGGCGGCCGGGGCGGTGGCGGCCCAGACGTTGCGCGAGGAGGGCTTCGCTGGCCGCGTGGTCATGATCAGCCGCGAGGACCGGCTGCCCTATGACCGGACGCTGCTCAGCAAGTATGTGCTGTCCGGCACCAAGGGCGGCGAGAAGACTCCGCTGCAGGACGCCGCGTTCTATGCCCGCCATGGGATCGAGCGCGTGGTGCAGGAAGTGGCAGGCGTGGATGCCGGGTCGCGCACCGTCGCCTTCGCCGATGGTTCGACGCTTGCCTACGATGCGGCTTTGATCGCGACGGGTGGGAGGCCGAAGCCGCTCGACGTGCCTGGGGCCGGGCTTGCGAACGTGTTCCTGCTGCGGACGGCGGGCGATGCGCAGGCCATCGTCGCGGCGGCGGAGGACGCACGCCGGGCCGTGGTGATCGGTGCCGGCTTCATCGCCCTGGAAGCGGCGGGCAGCCTGCGGGAGCGCGGGTTGGAGGTCACCGTGGCGGCGCCGCAGCCTGCTCCGTTCGAGCGCCAGCTCGGCGCGGAGATCGGCAACGCCTTCCGCCGCCTGCACGAGCGCCAGGGCGTGTCGTTCCGGCTTGGGCAGGGGCAGGAGGTCGTCGCCCTGGACGGCAACGGGCGAGTTCGCGAGGCCGTGCTGGGCGATGGCACCCGGTTGGGAGCCGACCTTGTCGTTGCCGGCCTTGGCGTCCGGCCCGCGACGGACGGTGTGCAAGGGGTGCGGCGCCGGGAGGACGGCGGGATGGTCGTTGATGCCCAGCTCCGCGCCGCAGACGGGCTGTTTGCGGCGGGCGACGTTGCGGCGTTCCCGTTGCGCGGCGACGGCCAGCCGGTCCGGGTGGAGCACTGGCGCGTTGCCGAGCAGCATGGGCGCGTGGCCGCCCTCAACATGCTTGGACGCCAGACTGCCTACGACGCCGTGCCGTACTTCTGGACCATCCACTATAGGAAGCGGCTGGACTACGTCGGCCATGCCAAGGCCTGGGATGAGACCGTGGTTGACGGCGACCTGGACACGCCGGAGTTCACGGCTTTCTACGTCAGGGATGGCCAGGTGGCTGCGGTCGCCGGCTGGAGCCGCGACCGTCAGATGGCGGCGGCAGTCCACCTCATGACGGAACGGCGCGATTGGACGCGGGCCAGCCTGCACGATGTGTTGCGACGCTGGACGTGAGAACAAGACAGGCCGGCGCCTCTGGAGGCCGGGCTTGGGATCGCGTCATGGACGGTGGACTCGGCCAGTTCTGGGATGTTGCGCGGATCGTTGGGCATAGGGACGGAGGGTTGATGGAATCGGTTCGGCTTGCCTTGGCAGGGGTCATGGCGGAATTCCTTCACACGCCGGGATGCCGCGTCGGTCGCATCACGCTTGAGGGTCCGGACCCCTCGCACGCCGTAGTGGGGGAAGGCTGACCCATGGCGCCGATCCGCCTGCTGTCCACGCTTGCCCTGTCCGGGGTTCTCGATGCGCTGCTACCCCGGCTGGCCGACGGGCTGCCCCCAGTCGAGGTACAGCTCGCGCCGACCAACGTGCTGCTGGAGCGCATCGCCGCAGGCGAGCGGGGCGACATCGCGATCCTGACCGACGCCGCGGTGGACGACTTGTCCGCGTCCGGGGTGCTGGACGGCGCGAGCCGTGTCGCCCTGGCGCGGTCCCATGTCGGCCTCGCGGTGCGGCGGGGTGCAGTGCGGCCCGATATCTCCACGGCGGCGGCAGTCACGGCGGCGTTGTCCGGCGCGCGCTCGGTGGCGCTGTCGCGCAGCGGGGCGAGCGGCGTGTTCATGACGGGGTTGTTGGTCCGGCTTGGCATCGCCGACGAGGTGAACCGCAAGGCGACGGTGATCGCGAGTGGCCTAACCGGTGAGCGCGTCGTGAGTGGCGAGGCCGACCTGGCGGTCCAGCAGATGAGCGAGCTGATGGCCGTGCCAGGCCTCGACATCCTGGGGCGCCTGCCGCCGGAGATCGAGGGGGTGAGCGTGTTCACCGCCGCCCTGTTCGCCGGGGCAGCCCCTGGGGCCGCCGGTGTGGTTGCGGCGCTGCGGGCGGCGACCGCGCTTATGCGGGAGAAAGGGCTTGAGCCGGTCGCGGACGACTGACCTGGCCCAGGGGATCGAGGCCCTGCGGCGTCACGGCTTGCAGTCCGGCCCGGTCGCCGGCGGCCATGCGGCCTTGGCCCATCATCCCTGATGCGGCACGCTGTCGCCATGGGGTCCACCCAACCAACGGCGATTGCGGCGTTGACCCGGCGCGGCCTGCTGGGGCACGGCGCAGCACGGGCAGCCGTGGCTCCGGCCGAGCCGCCGTTCGACCTCGGCGCCTTCGGCACCGTCGGCGTGTTCGGGCTGGACTGGCTGCTGGACCCGCGCTTCACCCGGCTACTGGACACTTTGGCCGCGTCGCCCGGGGCGGTGCGCGGCGTTCGGGTGTTCGGGGCGCTCAGCCTGGGGCAGGACAAGGTATTCCCCACGGCCAGCGCCGGCGTGTGGGACGATCCGGCCGGGGCGCCGGACTTCAGCCGCACCCTGCTGGCGCTGGATGCGCTGGTGCGGCGCGGCCTGGTGCCGTTCCTGCCGCTGACCTTCTTCCCGCCTGCGGTGTCCCCCACGCCGACGCAACCGCCCGCCGATTGGAGCCGCTGGACCATCCTGGTCCGTGCCTTCCTGGGCGCCGTCACCGCCCGCTTCGGCGCCGCCGAGGTGGCGCGGTGGTGGTTCGAGGCCTGGAACGAGCCGAACATGCCGCCGTTCTGGGCCGGCAGCTTCGACCAGTACTTGGACCTGTATCGCGCCACGTCGGCCGCCGTGGCTGGGCGGCGCATCCGGCTAGGCGGCCCGGTGGTGGCCTACGTGCCCGGCGAAGGTCCGGCGCTGACCGAGCGCTTCCTGCGCTTCCTGGCTGACGAGCCGAGGGTGCAATGCGACTTCGTCTCCCTGCACCGCAAGGGGAGCTGGAGCACCGGGGAAGGCGAGCCGGAGCTGGGCCGCTTGGTGCAGGCCGCCGACGACACTGCCAGCGCCATCCTGCGCATCGTGCCGGGCCGTGCCCACGGGATGGTGGTAGTGAACGACGAGGCGGACATGATGGTTGGCTTCGACCGGCCCTATCCCCCGCGCATGACGCACCAGTCCACGGCGTGGCTGGCAGCGTCGCTGGTGGCGCATGACGCGCTGGACCGGACCTGGGCGCCGCACGGCATCCGGTTCCGCGCGTTCAGCGACAACGCCAACCAGCAGTTGGCACAGGGACCGTTCGATGGGCGGCGGATGCTGATGACGCCGGCATCGGGCGCGGTGGACGACCTGGTGAAGCTGCCGGTGTTCGCCTTCTACGAGCTGCTGCGCCTCCTGGGTCCGCAGCGGCTGCCGGTTCCGCCGGTGCCGCCAGGCGTGTCGGCGCTCGTGACCGCCGGTCCCGGCGGGATGGCGGCGCTGTTCACTCGCTATGGCGAGGGCGAGGCGACGTTCGACTGGGTGCCGTCCGGGGTGCCGTGGCGGCGGGTGAACGTCGTGCAGTTCCGGGTGGACGCCGGGCACACCAACCCGGCGCCGGGCATGGCGCCCGCGGCACTGCGCCAGGCGGCGGAATTGGGCGTGGCCGCACCG
>CAXTDP010000345.1:0-6311 GCA_964242295.1 uncultured Acetobacteraceae bacterium
TTGCCCTGGGCGTCGGTGATCGTCACCATCGTGTTGTTGAACGTGGCAGCGACATGCGCCACGCCCGCGATGATGTTCTTGCGTTCTTTCTTGCGGGGACGCGCTGTGGCGGTCTTCGCCATATGAGGTGATCCTGTCTAACTGGGCCGCTGACGCGGCGGAACGAACGGGCAGCCGGACGGCTACTTCGTAACCTTCTTCTTGCCGGCGATCGCGACGGCCTTGCCCTTGCGGGTGCGTGCGTTGGTATGGGTGCGCTGACCATGCACCGGCAGGCCGCGCCGGTGGCGCAGGCCGCGGTAGCAACCTAGGTCCATGAGCCGCTTGATGTTCATCGCCACTTCGCGCCGCAGGTCGCCCTCGACGCGGTAGTCCTTGTCGATCAACTCACGCAGCTTCAGCACTTCGTCGTCCGAAAGCTGGTTGACCCGGCGGTCGTCGGGGATACCCAGCTTCGTGCAGATATCCACCGCGTTGGATGGGCCAATGCCGTAGATGTAGCGGAGGCTGATCAGCACCCGCTTGTTGGTCGGAATGTTCACGCCGGCAATACGGGCCACACTTGGTGCTCCTGGTCGTGCAGGTGCGCGGCGGTTGGCCGCACGGCACCGGCTGGATGGTCAAGGCCCCTGCTCGCGTTGGCGCTGGAGACCCGAAAATAGACTATGCGCCACACCTCAACGAGGCATGGCGAAGGGCGCGGACTATACGGCCCCAACTCGGATTGTCAATGCGTTCCAGTCAACTTTGCGTGTGCACCGGGGCGGTATGGGCCAGAATAGCCTCAAGTTCATGAAAGACGACATCTACATCGGCCATGCCGTCCACAGTCACAAGACGCCCGCTCTCCCGGTAATGTGGCAGGATGGGTGCTGTTTGGCTGTAATAGGCGTCGAGCCGAGCCGACACGGTTTCACGCCGGTCGTCCGCACGGCGGATGAATTCATGACTGCCGCATACGTCGCAGGTGTTCGCAACGTGCGGCCGATGGAAGCTGTCGTGATAGCCGGCGCCGCATTTGGCGCAGGTGAATCGCCCGGCAATCCGGTCCACCAGCACCTCGTCGTCCACTTGCAGCAGCACGACGACATCTATCCTCATGCCTGACCGTGACAGCATCTCATCCAGCGCCACGGCTTGGGGCACCGTGCGCGGAAAGCCGTCGAGGATGAAACCCTCCTTGGCATCAGGCTGGTGTATCCGGCTGTCGAGCATCGCGACGATCAGCTCGTCGGACACCAAGCCACCGGCCTCCATGATCGCCTTGGCGCGCTGACCGGTTTCGGAGCCTGCCTTGACCTCGGCACGCAGCATGTCGCCGGTCGAGATCTGCACCATGCCATGCGTCTGCTCCAGCCGCTTGGCCTGCGTCCCCTTGCCGGCGCCTGGTGGGCCAAGCAGGATCAGGTTCATCGGCCACGCCCCTTCACGCGATTCTTGCGGATCAGGCCCTCATACTGGTGCGCCAGCAGGTGTGACTGGATTTGCGTCACGGTGTCCATCGTGACCGATACGATAATCATCAAGCTGGTGCCGCCGAAGTAGAACGGCACCCGGTATTTACTAATGAGAATTTCCGGCAACAGGCAGACCACGCACAAATACAGTGCCCCCACCGTCGTCAGCTTGGCCAGGATCGTATCGAAATAGTTGGCGGTGTTGGCCCCGGGCCGCACGCCGGGGATGAAGCCACCATATTTCTTGAGGTTGTCCGCCGTTTCCGTCGGATTGAACACGACGGCGGTATAGAAATAGGCGAAGAAGATGATCATGCCGGCATAGGCCAGCATATAAAGCGGCTCGCCGTGTCCGAGCTTTGCTCCGATCCAGGCCAGCCACGAGTCTGGCTTGTTGCCGGCAAACCCGGCGATCGTCGCTGGGATGAGCAGGATGGAGCTAGCAAAGATCGGCGGGATCACGCCAGCGGTGTTGACCTTCAACGGCATGTGCGTGCTGTCGCCGCCGAACATGCGTTGCCCGACCTGCCGCTTGGGATACTGGATGTTCACCCGGCGCTGTGCCCGCTCCACGAACACTACAAAGGCGATCACGGCAACTGCGATCACCAGGAATCCAAGGACAAACAACGGAGACAGCTCCCCTGCCCGGCCCTTTTCCAGTAGTGACGCCAGGGCATGCGGCAGGTTGGCGACAATGCCGGCGAAGATGATCAGGCTGGTGCCGTTGCCGACCCCGCGGGCCGTGATCTGTTCGCCAAGCCACATCAGGAACATCGTACCACCGACCAGCGTGATAACGCAGGACACACGGAAGAACAGGCCGGGGTCAATCACCGCCGAGCCGGCGCGTCCGACAATGTTCTCCAGCCCGACCGCCATGCCATACGACTGCACCAGCGCAATCAGCACGGTCAGGTAACGCGTGTATTGGTTCAGCTTTTTCCGCCCACTCTCGCCCTCTTTCTTCAGGCTCTCCAGCGACGGCACGGCTGACGACAGCAACTGCACGATGATGCTGGCACTGATGTAGGGCATGATGTTCAGGGCGAACACCGTCATGCGGCCGAGCGCGCCGCCACTGAACATGTCGAACATGCCCAGGATGCCGCCCCCGTTCTGCTGCAGCATCTCCGCCATTACAGCGGCATCAACACCGGGGACTGGGATGTAGGTGCCGATGCGATACACCAGCAGCGCGCCCAGGGTGAACCAGATGCGCTGCTTTAGCTCGGTCGCCTTGCCGAGCGTGCCAAGATTGAGGTTTGCTGCCAGTTGTTCGGCTGCGGACGCCATAACCGATCCCCCCACAAGGTTGCGGCGCCCGCGCGTCCCGCTTGGGACACGGGGCGCCGCCCTTCATTCCCTATTCTGCCGGCAACATGCGCCGGGTCGCAAGCACCAGCGTCAGGCCGGTGGCGCTTCTGCTGCTGCCGCCACTTTCGTCGTCAACGTACCACCTGCCGCCTGCACCGCCGCGGCTGCCGTCGCGGACGCGCCGGACACCGTGATGGTGATGGGACGGCTGATTGCACCCATGCCCAGCAACCGCACGCCATCCACCTTAGCCAGCCGTACCAGACCAGCGGCCTCGAGCGACTGTTCGGTGATGGGCGTCGCCGCATCGAGCTTCCCAGCCTCGATCGCCTTTTCGATGGCGCCGACGTTTACTGGGGCATACTCCTTACGGAACATGTTGTGGAAGCCACGCTTCGGCAAGCGACGGTAGATCGGGAGCTGGCCGCCCTCAAACCCGTTCAGCGAAACGCCTTCACGCGCCTTCTGGCCCTTTACGCCTTTACCGGACGTCTTGCCCTTGCCAGAACCGATGCCACGGCCAAGTCGCTTGAACTTCGGACGGGCGCCGGGATTATCCCGCAGTTCATTCAGCTTCATGCCCGTTCCTCCACCCGGACCAAGTGCGCGACCGTCCGGATCATGCCGCGCACGGAAGGAGTGTCCTCCAGCTCGCGTGTGCGATGCATCCGATTCAGGCCGAGACCGATCAGGGTCTCCCTCTGGTTCTTCTTCCGGCCCAGGCCGCTGTTGACCAGCGTCACCTTGACCGTCTCCTTGGCGTTATCCGACATCGGCGGTCTCCTGCGCCACGTCAGGTGCACCGTCGCGCTTACCGAAGATCTCACCGACCTTCTTGCCGCGCCGGGCGGCGACGCTGCGCGGGCTAGCGCAGCGCTGCAACGCCGCAAAGGTAGCCTTGACCATGTTATGCGGGTTGCGGCTGCCAAGCGACTTGGCAACGACGTCGCCCACGCCCAACGTCTCGAACACCGCACGCATCGGGCCTCCCGCAATGATGCCAGTTCCGGCCGTAGATGAGCGCAGGATTACATGCCCGGCACCAAAGATGCCCTCGACGTCATGGTGCAGCGTACGCCCTTCCTTAAGAGGCACGCGGATCATGGTCTTCTTCGCCCTCTCGGTCGCCTTGCGGATGGCCTCCGGCACCTCCCGCGCTTTACCGGCGCCATAGCCGACGCGGCCTTTCTGGTCGCCCACGACCACCAACGCTGCAAAGGCGAACCTGCGTCCACCCTTCACCACCTTGGCCACCCGGTTAATGGTGACCAGCTTGTCCATCAAGTCGTCGCCGCCATCCCGGTCGCGATCCCGGCCGCCGCGTCCGCCGTCCCGTGCTTCACGTGCCATGTGTCAGTTTCCTAGAACGCCAAACCGCCCTCACGGGCGGCATCGGCCAGCGCCTTGACGCGGCCGTGATAAAGATAGGGCCCGCGGTCGAACACCACCTGAGTGACGCCGGCCGCCACGGCACGCTCGGCCACCATCTTGCCGACCGCGACTGCCGCGTCCTTATCGGCTCCAGTCTTCCCGCCTTCGCGGATAGACTTGTCCAACGTGCTGGCAGCAGCGAGCGTCCGGCCCTGCTTATCGTCAATAACCTGGGCATAGATGTGCCGGCCCGACCGGAACACCGACAACCGTGGGCGCCCCGCGCCCTTTTGCTTCAACTGGTAACGGAGGCGCTCACGCCGCCGCGCCCGGAGATCCTGGGGAGCGCTCATGTTACTTCTTCTTGCCTTCCTTGCGCCGGATCTGCTCGTTCTCGTATTTGACACCCTTGCCCTTATATGGCTCCGGCGGACGGAAACGGCGTATCTCGGCGGCGCACTGCCCAACTTGGCGCTTGTCCACCCCGGTTAGGGTGATCGCGGTGGGACGCGGCGTCGTTACCGTGATGCCCTCCGGAACCGGATAAACCACATCGTGCGAGAAGCCCAGGTTGATGACCAGGTTCTTGCCCTGCACGGCGGCGCGGAAACCGGTGCCGTTGATCTCCAGCGTCTTGGTAAATCCGGCAGAAACGCCCTGCACCATGTTCTGCAGCAGGGCACGCGTGGTGCCCCACATCATGCGCGCCTGGGCGGCGTTGCTCCGCGGCGTCACGGTCACCGTATTGCCGTCCACAGCCGCATCCACATGCTCGGTCAGCTCCAGCGACAAGGTTCCGAGTTTCCCCTTGGCCTGCAGCACGCGGTCCACGATGGCGACCTGGACGCCGGCCGGCAGTTCGACGGGATACTTGCCTACACGAGACATATTGGTGCCTCCCTCAGAACACGCGGAAAAGCACTTCGCCGCCAACATTGGCAGCGCGCGCCTCGCCGTCGCTCAACACACCGCGCGGCGTGCTCAGGATGGAAACGCCCAGGCCGGCATAGACCCGGGGCAGCTCCTTGATCTTGGAGTAAACCCGGCGGCCCGGCTTGGACACGCGCGTGATCTCCTTGATGACCGGCTCGCCTTCCGAGTACTTCAACTCGATACGGAGTTGGGCAATGCCAGGGCGCACTTCCTCAACGGAATAGCCGCGGATGAAACCCTCACGCTTCAAAGTCTCCAGTACGCTTGCGCGCATCTTGGAAGCGGGCGCCACGCATTGGGTGTGCCGGCTACGCTGGGCGTTGCGGATACGGGTGATCATGTCACCTAGCGGGTCGGACATGGACATGCGTCCGGCTCCTTACCAGCTTGCCTTGACCATGCCGGGCAACTGCCCGGAACTGGCCAGGGCGCGCAGCATGTTGCGGGACAACTTGAACTTGCGATAGTTGCCGCGGGAACGGCCAGTCAACGCGCAGCGAAGGCGCACACGCACCGCAGCGCCATTGCGCGGCAGTTGCGCGAGCTTCATAGAAGCCTCGAATCGTTCCTCGACCGGGGTCTCGCGATCCATGACCTGCGCCTTCAACTCGGCCCGTTTCGTCTTATCACGCGCCGTCATGCGCTCCCGCTTCTTATTGCGGTTGACCGCGGATGTCTTGGCCATCTGCTACTCTCCTCGGAACCTGCCGCGGCACGCCGGCCGGCAGCGGTTTTCCAAACGCGTTGAACCGGGACTGCTAAGCTGCAAACGGGATGTCCAGCGCCTTCAGCAGCGCCTTGGCTTCCGCATCCGTCTTGGCCGTCGTGACGAACACGATATCCATGCCGCGAACGTCGGTGACCTTGTCGTAATCAATCTCCGGGAAGATGATCTGCTCCTTGAGGCCCATGGCGAAGTTGCCACGGCCGTCAAAGCCCTTGCCGGTAGGGATGCCGCGGAAGTCGCGCACTCGCGGCAGGGCTATCGTTACCAACCGGTCCAGGAACTCGAACATCCGCGACTTGCGCAGGGTTACCTTGCAGCCGATTGGCAGGCCCTCGCGTATCTTGAAGCCTGCAATGGCCTTCTTCGCCAGCGTCTTCACCGGCTTCTGCCCAGCGATCAGCGTAAGCTCGGCCAACGCTGCGTCCAGCTTCTTCTGGTCGCCGGCTGCCTCGCCAACGCCCATGTTGATGACGATCTTCTCGAGCTTCGGCACTTCCATGACGTTC
>CAXTDP010000346.1:0-6281 GCA_964242295.1 uncultured Acetobacteraceae bacterium
AGGAACGGCAGCGCCCAGACCTTTCCTGCAAACGGCACGGGCGCGAGCAGCATCAGGCTGATCCAGCGCAGGCCGGATGCCTTGACGAAGTGGCCCTGCGACGACCGCACAGGGTCGCGGTAGATGCCGCGTGCCTTGATCCTTGCGCCCCAGCGGCGCTCGATGGTCTCGTCAATGCCGACCACGACCGGTCCATCAGGCACGAAGGCGGCCACCAGCAGGCCGAGCAGGCAGCGCGCCGCAGCCCGGCCCGACCAGCGGCTGCGGTTCAGCACGCGGTGATAGTTGGTGAAGCACGCTGCCCCGCGCAGGCCCATGCTGCTCAGCGCCGCGGCAACCGTGCGACGGCCCGGGGACAGGAGGGCGCCTGCGACAAGCACCAGCAGGTTGGCCCAAGTCGGGCGGGTGAAGCAGCCGGCGAACGGCGCCAGCCCGACCGAAACAGCGGCTTCGGTCCAGGCGGCGAGAGAGCCGGGATGATCAGGGTCGGCGTGCCTTGCCATGGCGGGCTTGCAGTGGTTTCGTTGCCGCCGGACAGCTCCGCACGCCTTAGCAAGGATCAACCGTGCCGGCCAGCGACCCCATCCAGGCGCGCGTCGAGGCGTTCAACCAGGCGCGCGGCGGCGGCGACGGCGTGCACAAGGCAGGGTGCGGCTACTCGCTCACGAGCGAGCGCACCGGGGCGCCGCTGGCCAGGCTCAAGCCGACCGGGAACGCCGACACGGTGCAGGTGCTCTGGTGGAACGGCCAACACTGGGCCGCTCCGAGCCCGTTCGGCATCGCGACCATGCCGCTCAATGCAGCCCCCGACCACATCGGCTCAGAGCCGCACTTCTGGATCAACGCCTGACCGGAAATGGCCAAAGTCGAGCTTAGCTTGCCGCCCTGCCAAGCGCACCGTATCTCTCGGGTATGCAACCGCCCGCCCGTCTCCTCGCCCTCCTGGCCCTGATCCTTCCGGCTGCCACCCTGGCACAGCCCCGTCCCGCACACCCGGCGGCGCACCCCGCCCCTGTGCGCCCCGCCAACGTTCCCAAGCCCATCGGCAAATGGGACGACTGGCAGGCCGCCATCCACCAGGAAAGCGGCGCCACGGTTTGCTACGCCTTCACCCGGGCCAGGGCGTCGGCTCCGGTGCTGCCGGGCCGCGGCGACGTGGTGCTGACCGTGACGCAACGCCCGGGCGGGCGCGACGCCGTCGCCATCAGCGCCGGCTTCGCCTACCCCGCAGGCTCCGAGGTCCAGATGCAGGTGGACAGCGTGCAACTGCCCTTCTACACCGCCAACCGCTCGGCGTTCGCCCGGGACGGCCGCGCCGTCGCCGCCGCGTTCGAGCGTGGGCGTCAGGCCGTCGCCCGCTCCCCCGCGCCGCGTGCCCAGTCCGTATCCGACACTTTCAGCCTGCGCGGCTTCACCCCGGCCTATGCCGCGATCAACAAGGCCTGCCCCCCGCGATGAACGCCATCAATCTAACTGCGGAGGAACGCACCCGCATCCTCGCCAAGTCCGCGCTGTTCAACCCGCCCCCGGTCCTGCTGCCGGATGGGCGCCGCGAGTTGGTCGGCTTGGAACGGCCGGAGCTGATCGAGGAGCTGGCCGTCATCGGCGAGAAGCCGTTCCGAGCCAAGCAGCTTTGGCATTGGATCTACCACCAGGGCGCTACCGACTTCTCCCGCATGTCCAGCATTGCCCGGCCGTTGCAGGAAAAGCTGGCCGAGCGCTTCGTCATCGGCCGTCCCGACGTGGCCACGGTGCAAACCAGCACGGACGAGACCCGCAAATGGCTGTTCCGCTTCCGCGACGGGCAGGAGGCGGAAACGGTCTACATTCCCGACCGCCACGTGGACCGCGGCGCCGTGTGCATCAGCAGCCAGGTCGGCTGCACCCTGTCCTGCCGCTTCTGCCACACCGGCACCCAGGCGCTGGTCCGCAACCTCGGCGCGCCCGAGATCGTCGGCCAGTTCATGGCCGCCCGCGACGCCTACAACGAATGGCCCAGCCCGCGCGGGGAAACGCCCCGCCTGCTGTCCACGGTCGTGCTGATGGGCATGGGGGAGCCGCTGTACAACTACGAAAACGTCGCCAAGGCGATGCGGATCGTTATGGACGGGGAGGGCATCGGCCTGTCCCGCCGCCGCATCACCCTCAGCACCTCGGGCGTCGTCCCGATGATGGACCGCTGCGGCGAGGAGCTTGGGGTGAACCTCGCGGTATCGCTGCATGCCGTGCGCGACGACCTGCGGGACCAGATCGTGCCGTTGAACCGCAAGTATCCGATCGCGGAGCTGATCGCCGCCTGCCGCCGCTACCCCGGCGCCAGCAATGCCCGGCGCATCACCTTCGAATACATCATGCTGCGCGGCATCAACGACACCCCGGCCGATGCCCGGGAGCTGGTGCGCCTGATCGCCGGCATCCCTGCCAAGGTGAACCTGATCCCCTTCAATCCCTGGCCCGGCAGCGACTATCGTCCCAGCACACGTGAAGCGCTTGAGGCGTTCGCGGCCATCGTCGGGGACGCTGGCTTCCCGTCGCCGATCCGGATGCCGCGCGGCGGCGACATCCTGGCGGCGTGCGGGCAGTTGAGGACGGACAGCCAGCGGCAGCGGAGATCAACGGAAGCATAGCGGCACACCGGCCGGACGAGGCAGCGGATGACGAATGCAGGCGCTCGGAATGCGCTGCTTTCAAAATCCAAGCGCCCGCACTGCCGTTCCCAAAAGGCGGCCACCCTCAAGGTGCCCATGCCGGTTAGGCTCGATGTTCATCACCATTGAAGGTGTCCGCTGACGATCTTCATCCAAGCGGCAGGCGAATGCCGAGGCAAGTTGGTGCCCGGGCTTCGGCTAGGTCGAGAACGCTCGTATGGCTTGGTCACGCATCCGGCATCGGACCGTTCGAGGCGTCACGTTGCCTAAAGCATCGGCCGCCCGCCCGTCACCGGAATGACCGCCCCTGTCATGTAGCTGCCCAGATCCGACGCCAACAGCACATACGCCCCAGCCAATTCCGCCGGCTGCCCCGCCCGGCCCAGTGGCGTTTCCTTGCCGAACGACTCCGCCTTCTCCTGCGGCATGGTGGAGGGGATCAGCGGCGTCCACACTGGCCCCGGCGCCACGGCGTTCACCCGGATGCCCTTCTCCGCCAGCATTCCCGCCAGCCCCGCCGTGAAGTTGGCGATGGCGCCCTTAGTGGTGGCATAGGCCAGCAGTTGCGGGCTGGGGTTCTTGGCGTTGATGCTGGTGGTGTTGATGATGCTGGCGCCCGCCTTCATGTGCGGCACCGCGGCCTGGCACAGGTAGAAATGGGCGTAGATGTTGGTGCGGAAGGTCTGGTCCCACTCCTCCGCGCTGATCTCGCTGATGTCCTGGTGGACGCGCTGCATGGCGGCGTTGTTGACCAGGATGTCCAACCGGCCGAATTCGGCGACCGCCTGCCGGATGATCTCCTGACAATGCCCCTGCTGCGACACGTCGCCGGGCATCAGCACCGGGCGGCGGCCGGCTTCGCGTACCCAGCGTGCCGTCTCCTCGGCGTCCTCGTGCTCGTTCAGGTAGGAGATCAGCACATCCGCCCCCTCCCGTGCGAAGGCGATTGCTACAGCGCGGCCGATGCCGCTGTCGCCGCCGGTGATGACCGCGGCCCGGCCTTGCAAGCGGCCGGACCCCTTGTAGCTTTGTTCGCCGTGGTCCGGCTTTTCCGGCATCTCCGCCGTGGTGCCCGGCGGCTCGATTGGCTGGGTCTGCATCGGCGGCTGGGGATGGCTGGTGTCGTCCATGGTGTTGCTTCCTCGGAGTTGGGGAGGGCAGGGTGCCTAGGGAGAACGGCCATGGGGCGTGCCGGCTGCCTGCACCGGGGCAAGCAAATGCGTGATCGCGGCGGCTTGGCGCCTGACGGCCCGTGCTTCCGGGCCGCGCCAGCCAGTCCGCTTGGACCTAGCTGGCGCGGTGCAAAGGGCCGCAGCCAGACATTACCTCGGCGTCGGGAACGTCGTGGGGGCGCCGGTGGGACCGGTCAACGTGCTCGTGCCGTTGCCATTGTTCTGCAGCACGCCGGTACCGGCCCCGCCGGGGAGCGTCGCCGTCCCGATGCTGCTGGTCGGTCCAGTCGTCACGGCGGGTCCATTGGGCGTGAACACGGTCTGGCTGCCCGCACGGCCTGCCGTCACCCCGCCCAGGGCAGGCGCGATGGAGCCGTTCAACGGCTGAGCAAGCAGGGGTCCGGCAGACAAGCCCAGGACCACCGCAGCAGCAAGTAGCGTCTTTTCCATGTCGTTTTTCCCAGTGAAATGCGCCTGTCGAAGCCGTTCCGCCGACCAGGGCCGTAATTGGCGTTTGATCCGCTGGACAGCGCAGCGGCGCGGCCCGCAGCCAACCGTCCCCCAGATGTGCTGCTGAGCGGGCGTGGCAAGGGCCGCAGGCTCTGCCGGCGCGGGCTGCACGCGGACCTTGCCCACCGCCGGCTGCCGGCTCGCATCCGGCGCAGGATGAGGTTCTTATGCGTCGGGCACGGAGCAGGGACCCAGCCCAGCAAAGGCAGAAGGCTGCCCAGCGCGACGCTTGGCTTGACGTTGACGGTGCATCTCCGCGTCCATCTCGCTCAGGCAAGTACGTGATCGCGGCGGCCCCGGCGTTCACCTCATTATGACGGGCTAGGCGCCGCAACTGCGCCTGGCAACGGCCCTTTCGTCCGCCGGGCAACGCGAGGCCTCAAGGAGGGATACGACATGTCAGACCAACTCAAGACGCTGGTGGCGCAGGGGCTGCAGGCGATGAAGGCCGGCAGCGAGGTTGCGAAGCGCGCCACGGCGGAAATCCAGAACGACGTCAGCGACGCCGGGCTGAAGTCGGCGCTGGAGGCCGGCAACAAGACAGCCGAGCAATGGGCAAAGCGGGTGCAGGACGCGATCGGCGAGGCGGGCCCGTCCGAGGACACCGGCAACGAAATCCTGGAAGCGCACTACGACGTCAGCAAGAAAATACGGCAAAAGGCGCCGGATGCGACGAGCCGCGATCTGGGCATCATCGCCGCGGGGCAGCTTGCCCTGCATTACTGGATCGCTGCGTTCGGGACGCTGCGCACCTACTCGGCGAAAGCTGGCATGATGGGGGTGCAGGGGAGCATGCAAGCCTGCCTGGACGAGGCGAGGCAGGCGGACCAGCGGCATACCGAACTGGCACAGAAGATCATGGGCGCTGGAGCTTAAGCCGAAACCGGCAATGAAAACCCCGGCGCGGCCAAGCCACGCCGGGGCAAAACCCTTCCGTCTCCCTCTCCCTCCGGGAGAGGGTTGGGGTGAGGGAAGCCAAACTCACCGGCTTATCCGGGTTCAGCACCTTTCCTAAATAGGCCAAACTCATATTTGTTGTTTCCCTCACCCCCGCCCTCTCCCAGAGGGAGAGGGAGAAGTAAATGGCCCTCTATCAGGCCGCCCGGCGGTTGACCCGGCTTTCGGCGATCTGCGTCAGCTTCTTGTCCGTCGCCTTCTCCTCCTCCAGCGTCTGCCGCAGCACGCCGGCGCAGTCGCCGCGCCCAAGCTCCTCGGCATAGGCGATCAGGCTGCCATAGCGGGTGATCTCGTAGTGCTCCACCGCCTGGGCCGCCGAGATCATCGCGGCGTCGAGCACCTGCGGGTCATCGCAGTCGCCCATGATTTCCTTGGTCTCGGACAGGATGCCGTCCATCGCCGCGCAGTTCACCGCCTTCACGGGCTGGCCGTGCATCTGGAACACCTGCTCCAGCCGCTTCACCTGGTTCTGCGTTTCCTGCAGGTGCTGCTGGAAGGCGCTCTTCAGCTCGGGGTTGGATGCCTTCTCGATCATCGTCGGCAGGTTCTTCGTGATCTGGTTCTCGGCGTAGTAGATGTCCTGCAGCGTGTGCACGAACAGGTCGTCCAAGGTCTTGATCGGCTTCGAGAAAAGTCCCATTGCGCGCTTCCCTAAAGTTTGAGGTTGCTACTCCGCCGCCATCGCCGACTGCAGTTCCGTCTTGATCCAGCCGGCCTCGCGGCGATTGAAGCACTCGTAGGCTCCGATGACGTTGGTCGTCGGCTATACCTTGGTCAGCACCTTCACCGGGTCAATGACGCCAGTCCGCACCAACTGCAGCAGCTTCGGGATGTAGGCTCGAACGACTGCTTTCACGGAGAACGCTCCATCCGGCTGTGGCGGGCGCGGTGCCGTGTGGACCGGCAACGGTCCACCCACAAACGGAAGATGCCGTGCGGGTGTCATGAGCCGGTCAGCGTGGCGGCTGCGGCTGCCCTTCGGACAGCAGCGACA
>CAXTDP010000347.1:0-6266 GCA_964242295.1 uncultured Acetobacteraceae bacterium
GTGCCGTCTCCTGCGTGCACGGCGGAGCGTCCGGGCCGGCGCCCTCCAGCGTGGCGCGGGCCTCGGCCATCCCGGCGGCCAGCTCTTTTTCCTGCGCCCAGCGGCCCTCCAGCGCGGCCAGGCTCTCTTGCGCCGCGCCGCGCTCGGCCTGCAATTCCTCCTGCCGGCCTCCATTGGTGGCGCCGGCCAGCGCCTCGCGCCCCAGGATGCGTAGCTCGGTGTCAATCAGCGCGGTCCGGCGCCGCAGGTCCTCGATCGGTGCGGGCACGGAGGACTGGCTCATGGCCACCCGGGCGCAGGCGGTATCAATCAAGGACACGCCCTTGTCCGGCAACTGGCGGGACGGGATGAACCGCGCCGACAGCCGCACCGCCTCGCTCACGGCCTCGTCCAGGATGCGGACGCCGTGGTGCGCCTCCAGGGTGGCGACCAGGCCGCGGATCATGGAGATGGCGACGGCCTCGGTCGGCTCCTCGACCCGCACGGTCTGGAAGCGCCGGGTCAGGGCGGCGTCCTTTTCGAAGTATTTCTTGTATTCGGCCCAGGTGGTCGCGGCGATGGTACGCAGCTCGCCGCGGGCCAGGGCGGGCTTCAGCAGGTTGGCCGCGTCGCCCTGCCCGGCCTGGGCGCCGGCGCCGATCAGGGTATGCGCCTCGTCAATGAACAGGATGATCGGCTTCGGGCTGGCGCGCACCTCCTCGATCACCTGCTTCAGCCGGTTCTCGAACTCGCCCTTCACCCCGGCGCCGGCCTGCAGCAGCCCCAGGTCGAGGGTGCGGACCGCAACCTCGCGCAGGGCCGGCGGGACATCCCCCTCGGCGATGCGCAGCGCGAAGCCCTCGACCACGGCAGTCTTGCCCACCCCGGCCTCGCCGGTCAGGATCGGATTGTTCTGCCGCCGCCGGGTCAGGATATCCACGACCTGGCGTATCTCGGCGTCGCGGCCCAGGATCGGGTCTATCTTGCCGGCGCGGGCACGGGCGGTCAGGTCCTGGGTGAACTGGTCCAGCGCCGGAGTGCCGCCAGCGCCCGCAGGACGCGCCGCGCCGTCCGGCCCGGCAGCCGCGGCCTCCGTCAGCACCGCAGACGACTCCTCACCGGCGGCGGTGATCGCCGCCAGGTCCCGCTTCAGCGCATCCGGCGGGATGCGGGCGAACTGGCCGGAAATGTCGCGCGTGTGCCGGGCCAGCGTTTCATCGGCCAGCAGCGCCCACAGCAGGTGGCCCGAGCGCACGCGGGACAGCCCGTGCTCGACCGAAGCCAGCAGCCACGCTTCCTTGGCTGCCGCCACGATCTCCGGCGCCAGCCCCGGCGCGCGGGCATTGCCGGTCTTCATGCGGTCGAAGGCGCGGTTCAGGTCGGCGCGCAGGCGCCCCTCATCCACCTCGTAATGGCGCAGGACCAGGCCGACATCGCCGCCGGGAATGTCCAGCAGCTTGGCCATCCAGTGCTCGACCTCCACGTTGTAGTGGCTGCGGGACAGGGTGAACCCTGCTGCGGCTTCCAGGGCGCGGCGGCACTGGTCATCCAACCGGCCGATCAGCGGCTTCAGATCGAGGGCGGCCATGGGTGCCTTCCAGGCTGAAATCTTGATGCGGGGTCGTATCGGGACGTTAATTGCACCTTGCGTACATGTCCAGCATCGGCAACGTTCTGGGGCGTGAAGGAAGTCATGGGTGTCTGACCAACCTGGCCTTGACCTGGACGCCCTGCTGCGTCCCATCCCAGGCGACCGCCCGGCCGGGCTGGACCCGCGGGAGGACGTCAGCGCCGGGTCGCTGTACTACCGCCTGCGCGACGCCCGGGCGGAAGCGCGGGCGATGGAGCGGGAGGCTGACGGCAGCGGCGCCCTGGACAGCGCGCCTCCGCCGCAGTGGCGCACCGTACGGGACCTCGCTGTCCGCCTGCTCGACGAGCGCGCAAAGGACCTGGAGGCCGCGGCCTGGCTGACGGAGGCGTTGGTGCGGGACTCTGGCGCCGTGGGCCTGTCCGGCGGCGCGGCCCTGATGGCGGGGCTGGCGGACCAGTTCTGGGACAGCGGCCTTTACCCCGTGCCGGACGAGGACGGGCTGGCCACCCTTGTCGCCCCCATCGCCGGCCTGAATGGCCTCGAGTCCGATGGCACGCTGCTGCAGCCGCTCCGCAAGCAGGCGCTGTTCCTGCGGCCGGACGGCGGGGCGGTGACGTTCTGGCAGTACCTGCAGTCCGAGGAGGTGGAGAAGATCGGCGATGCCGCGCGCAAGAAGCAGCGGCTGGCGTCGGGCATCCCGCCTTTCGCGGATGTCGAGCGGGATGCCCGGGCAGCGGGTGCCAAGCATTGGGCCGCCTTGCGGGACCAGTTGGACACCGCCCTCGCCGCCTGGGGCCGCCTGGCCGCGGTGCTCGAAGCCCGGGCCGCGGCCGATGCTCCGCCGGTGCGCCGCCTGCGCGAGCTGCTGGACACCATGCTGCAGATCACCGCCCGGTATGCCCCGGCTCGTGCCGCGGCCCCGGACCCTGCCGAGGAGGTCCCGGCGGCGAAGCACCCTGGGACCGAACAGGCGCTGGGTTCCCGCCCCCGCACCGCCACGCGTGAGGACATGCTGCGCGACCTGGCCCGCATCGCCGACTTTTTTCGCCAGGCCGAGCCGCAATCCCCTTTGGCCCTGACCTTGGAGGAGGCGATCCGCCGCGCCCGTCTGACCTGGCCGGAGCTGCTGCAGGAGGTCGTGCCGAACGAGGATGCCCGCAACGCCATGCTGGTCATGCTGGGCATCCGGCCAACCCAGAAAGAATAGGCCGGCTGCTGGTCCTGGGCGGCTGGCGGGCTGATTGCGCAAAGCGGCTCCTCGGGGTTGCAGCGGGGGGGTGCAGCGGGCGGGTTGCAGCGTGGTTTCGTGGTGGGGCAGTGGTGCCCCGTGATGCCGGCCCTGGTCTGTGATGAAGCGCACATCGGGCACCAAATCATAGCTTTTCCGGAAGGACCGCTTCTTGGTTCCATCAAGCCGAGCCTGTTGTCGTCAGGTGGCCTGGACGGCAGCCAGTCATGGGAAGGGGCATGGGCGGCGGATGACCGGTCTGGGTTGGTGGCGCAGCGCGGCAGTGGCGCTGGTGCCCGATCATCGGCGGCGAGGACGCGCGGCGTGGGTGGCGGCTCGCGATCACTGCTGGCCGTGCAGGCCATTCGCAGCAGCATGTCGGCGCTGACCGGCAGGGCCAGCCTTTCTGCCAGGTACCGGCCGGTTCGAGGCGGCGGCCTGAACCGTTCAGCGACCTAGCCCGACATAGCCCCGTTCATGCTTTGCAGCACGACCGCATCAATCACGCAGGTTGCGCCGGCCGCCAACTCAGCCCGCCGTTGCGAGCAGCCGCGCTGCGGCGCCAGCCACGGCCTGGGCCTGAACCCGGACATCGGGCACGGCCGTGCATTCCCAGAACACGCCGCGGACGATGGGGCCAAGTGCCCAAAGCCCTGGCGCCGGGCGGCCGTCCCGCCGGGTCACCTGCAGCGAGGACGTGACCTCCACTCCCATCCCGTGCGGGTCGGTCCGCGCCAGGCCGGTGCCGACCAACTGCGCCACCAGGCCGTCGGTGGCGGCGCCGGCGCCGATGCCCGTCGCGTAGATGACCCTCTGCGCCACGACCTCCTCGGTGCAGGACTCGCCCCCGTCTTGGATGCCCCGGTCCTGGATCACGACCCGGGCCGCATTGCCCGACGGTCCCCGGTGGGGCGCGATGTCCAGCACGCGCCCGCGCTTCAGGCGCAACGCGCCGCGGGCCAGCAGGCCGTCGAACGCCTCGGCGACCACAGGTGCCATCCGGTGCCGGTGGGCATCCCAGTAGGGCCGGAGGTGGCGCAGGAAGCGGCTGCGTTCGGCTCGCGGCAGGCCCTGCCACAGTCCGGCCGTCACCGGCCGCATCCCGTCCACCACCGCGCGCCAGTCCACGCCCTGCGCCGCCGCATCGCGCGCCCTGCGCCGCAGGGCTTGCAGGAGGAGGGCCAACGACCTGCGCTCCCGCTCGTCGAACGGTGGACACGGCCAGGCCGGACCCGGCGGCGTGTGGCGCTGCGGCACCAGGCCGCGCCGGGACAGCGCGATGACCGGCCCGTCGAAGCCACGCGCGTGCATCGCCAGCACAAGATCCACCATAGTCAGGCCGGTGCCCACGATCAGCACGGGCTCGCCCGGCCGCAAGCCGGCGGTCGCCCCGGCGGCCCAGGGGTCATGGAACACGACGCCGTCGCATGGCCGGCTCGACGGCAGCGTGCCGCTGGCGATGACCACCGCGGCGGCTGCCACCGTCCGCCCGCTCGCGCAGGTGATGCGCCAGCCGGTGCCGGCGGGATCGAGGCCCGTTGGATCGAGGCCCGTGGGATCAGGGGTGGGATCAAGGCCGGTCACATCGTCGGAGCATAGGCGCACGCGCCCGCCCGACAGGGTCATCTCATCGTAAAGCAAGGCGCGCAGGTAGCGGCCATACAGGCGCCGGCTGGCGAAGGTGCCGGCTTCTGTCACCTGGACCTCCCCGGGCCAGCGCCCGGCCTGGCTGGCCAGCCACCGCTCGAAGTGGCCGGGGTCGTCCGGCAGGGCGCTCATGTTGGCCGAACGCACGTTCAGCAGGTGCGGGGCACCCGTTTCGGCATAGGCCGGGCCGCGGGCGAACCGGCCGGTGCGGTCGAACAGGACCACGACCCAGTCGGGTGGCAGCGCGTGCCGCAGGTGGATCGCGGCCATGGTGCCCGAGAACCCGGCGCCGACGATGCCGACCACCTTGCCGTCGCCCTCATCCCCGCGCCGCACGCGACGGCGCGTCGAAAGCGCGGCAGGCTCCAGGATCGCTGTTTCGCTTGCAAGCATCATGTCTGGCCTCCAGGGAAGTCCGACGTGGGTCAGGCAGAGCAGGCCAGCTTCCCGGCCGGCAAGTCAACACATTCGCAGCCCCGGCATTCGCAGCCTGGCCGGGCACGTCCGCAACCGATTAGACATGCATTCTTCAAACACCGATCTGAAGGAAAGCACGTTGCGCGCCGCTCGCCGGCGATGGCCGATGTTTGCAAAATACTTCCTGCTGCCCGCGGATGCTTGGACCGCGGACCTTTACAGGCAACGATGGCAGCTCCGGGCGACACCGCCGCAAACAGCTCAACAGGCCGACCGCATGTCTCCGCCGCCGCACCTGATCCTGCCACGACCGGTCCTGCCACGACCAATCCTGCCACGCCCAGGCCTGCCACGCCCAGGCCTGCCACGCCCAGGCCTGCCACGCCCAGAGGCCGCGCCTGCCGCTCCACCAGCCGCCGAGGGCGTCGAGGAGGGCCGGCAGGCGCTGCAACGATCCCTGGCCGAGTACAGCGGACGCATCGCCGTCGTGTCCTCCTTCGGGGCAGAGTCGGCCGTGCTGCTGGCCCTGGCCGCCGACATTGACCCGTCGGTGCCGGTCCTGTTCCTCGAAACCGGGCAGCACGCCCCTGAAACGCTGGCATACCGGCACCGGCTGGCCGCCTTGCTCGGCCTGCGGGATGTCCGCGACGTCCGGCCGGCGCCGGGTGCCCTCGAACGGCGGGACCCGGACGGGGTCCTGCATGCCTTCGACCCCGATGCGTGCTGCGCGCTCCGCAAGGTGGAGCCGCTGGAGCAGGCGCTGCAGCCCTTCGCCGCCTGGATCACCGGGCGCAAGCGGCACCAGGCTGCCACGCGCACCGCCCTGCCCGTCATCGAGCAGGCGGACGGGCGCACGAAGGTCAACCCGCTCGCCCACTGGACCCAGGCGATGATCGAGGCGGAGTTCGCCCGGCGCGGCCTGCCCCGGCACCCGCTCACCGCCCGCGGCTTCGCCTCCATCGGCTGCGCGCCCTGCACCCAGTCCGTCCGGCCCGGCGCGGACCCGCGCAGCGGGCGCTGGGCGGCCACCGGCAAGACCGAGTGCGGCATCCACAAACCCACCGAACGACCCACCGAAAGACAATGATGACCGACCTGGACCAACTGGAAGCGCAGAGCATCTTCGTCCTGCGCGAAGCCTATCACCGGCTGCGGCCGCTCGGCCTGCTGTGGTCGCTCGGCAAGGACAGCAACGTGCTGCTGTGGCTGGCGCGCAAGGCGTTCCTCGGGCGGGTGCCGATGCCGGTGTATCACGTGGACACCGGCAAGAAGTTTCCCGAGATGTATGCCTTCCGCGACCGCTACGCCTCGGAATGGGGCTTGGACCTGCGCATCGGCGCCTGCCCGCCAGTGGAGGAGGTTGACCCGACGCTGCCGCCCGCCGCCCGGTCCGCCGCGCGCAAG
>CAXTDP010000348.1:0-6259 GCA_964242295.1 uncultured Acetobacteraceae bacterium
GCCATGGCGGGATCGCTGCGGTGTCGCGGGCGACGGGGATCGCGCCCAGCACCATCGGACGCGGCCTGCCGCGAGCTGGACGAGGGCGGGCCGCTGGAGGGCGGCTGGGTGCGCCGGAAGGGCGGCGGGCGCAAGACGCTGATGAAGCGGGACCCCGGGCTGCTGGGCGCCTTGCTGGCTTTGGTGTCGCCCTCCGAGCGGGGTTGTCCGATGTCGCCGTTGCGCTGGACTTGCCTGAGCCTGCGCCACCTGGCGGACAAGTTGGTGAAGCAAGGCCGCCAAGTGAGCCACACGGTGCTGGGCTCAGTGAGATACCGTCTCCTTCAGCAAGTGTTTTCTTCACGCCTCGACAGGTTTGATCGTGAACGGCTTGCGGTTCTTGGTGACGCTGTAGGCGGCGTGGAGCAGCTTGCGCATCGCGGCGACAAGGGCGAGCTTGGGTGGCTGTCCGCGGGCGATGAGGCCGTCATAGAACGGCTTGAGCCAGGCGTTGTGCCGGACCGCGCCCACGACGGGCATCCACAGCGCCCTGCGCAGGCGGGCATTGCCCATGGGTGCGCAGGCGGCGCGGCGGCTGCCGTTCTTGCCGAACTGCTTGAGGCCGGGTCAACTTCACCGCCACATCCAGCACATTGCCCTGCACGGGAGCATGTCCTGGCAAAGCGCGTCAGGATACAACAGGCGAGCCCGGGTCGAAGCCACCATGAACCCGTGAAAACAGGTGATCGGCGACGAGTTGCGCGCGCATACGGACGAGCGCCGGGCGACCGAGGTGGCGGTTGCCGTCCACGCGCTCAACCGCATGCTGGATTTGGGACGCCCAAGCTACGTCCGCGTCGCCTGACCCTAGACGCGGGCAAAGTTAGTGCGCCCGCGCCCCTGATCCATGCACCACGCTCGCTGAAGCGATGTCCTGTCAGCCCCTGGAGCATGGCATCGCCGCGCTTTGCGCAACGGCGAGGCGCCGGGACGGCAGAGTGTTCGGCTATACCGGCGTCCTCAAGGCAAGGGCCGTCCTGGCCTTGCCCGGCGCCGCGCCGGCGTGCATTTATCCGTGGAGGGACGGGAGACGACCAATGCCGGATGCGGTTTCAGAGTCTCGCCCGCACGCCGTCGTCATCGGGTCGGGCTTCGGCGGGCTGGCGGCGGCCATACGGTTGGGCGCGCGGGGCTACCGTGTCACGGTTGTCGAGAAGCTCGATGCGCCGGGCGGGCGGGCGTATGTTTACCGGCAGGACGGCTTCACCTTCGACGCTGGCCCGACCATCATCACCGCGCCCTACCTGCTGGAGGAGCTGTGGACGCTATGCGGACGCCGCATGGCCGACGACGTCGAGCTGCGCCGCATTGATCCGTTCTACCGCATCCGCTTCGACGACGGCACGGTGTTCAACGCCACGGCCGACTACGATGCGATGCGCGCCGAAGTCGCGCGGATCGAGCCTGACGATGTGCCGGGGTTCGAGCGCTTCATCCGCGAAAGCGAGCGGATCTACCAGGTGGCCTTCCACCAACTCGGGGACCAGCCGTTCCACAAGGTGGCGACCCTGCTGCGTGCGGCGCCGGACCTGCTGCGGCTCGGCGGGCACCGCACGGTTTACGCCAAGGTCTCGAAATACTTCCGCAACGAGACGCTGCGCATCGCCTTCAGCTTCCATCCCCTGCTGATCGGCGGCAACCCGTTCACCACGACGGCCTATTTCTGCCTGGTCGGCCATCTGGAGCGGCTGCACGGGGTGCATTACGCGATGGGCGGCACCGGGGCGATCGTGACGGCCCTGGTGCGCTTGATCGAGGACGGGGGCGGCACCCTGCGCTTGAATGCCGAGGTGGAGCAGATCACCGTCGAGAACGGCCGCGCCTCCGGAGTGCGCCTAGCCGGCGGCGAGCGCATCACCGCCGACATCGTGGTGTCCAACGCCGATGTCGGCTGGACCTACACCAAGCTGCTGTCGGAGCATAAGCGCCGCCGCTGGACCGACCGCAGGCTGGGGCGCGCGCGTTACTCCATGGGCCTGGTCGTCTGGTACTTCGGCACCAACCGGCGGTTCGAGGATGTTTACCAGCACACGATGGTGCTCGGGCCGCGCTACGAGGGCCTGCTGCAGGACATCTTCAAGCGCAAGGTGCTGACGCCGGATTTCAGCATGTATCTGCACCGGCCCAGTGCCAACGACCCGTCGCTGGCGCCTCCCGGCTGCGACGCGTTCTATGTGCTGGCGCCGGTGCCGCATCTCGGCAGCGGCACGGACTGGAGCACGGAGGCCGAGCCGTATCGGCAGAAGATGCAGCAGCGGCTGGAGGAGACGGTCATGCCCGGGCTGGGCGGGTGTATCGTCACGTCGCGCATGCTGACGCCGCAGGACTTCCGCGACCGCCTGCTGTCGCTGAACGGGGCGGCCTTTTCCCTGGAGCCGCAGCTGTTCCAAAGCGCCTGGTTCCGCCCGCACAACGTCAGCGAGGAGGTGGAGGGGCTGTTCCTGGTGGGCGCCGGAACGCACCCAGGTGCGGGCGTGCCCGGCGTGGTGTCGTCTGCGCGGGTTCTGGACCAGGTGGTGCCGGACCCGGCGCTGCTTCGGGCGGCGGGCCGCTAGACGGACAAGGGAAGCCGGGCAGCCAAGACCTGCCCATGAAGCAGGATGAGGGGACGTGGCGAGGGTTTATGGACTGCAAAATGTCAGTGGTAGGGGCCCGGCCCAGGCTCGGCAAAGGACAGCCTCAGGGCGTTCACCACGTCCTCGATGGCCTCATACCGTCCCGACGCTCCATCCAGGCATCGCTTGAAGTCCAGTAGCGCGAGGTGCCCATTGACCCTCGCAACAGCCGCAACGACGCCCAAGCCCTCCTTGACGACCTGAGCGAATAAGCCGTCCCTGGGGTCGGACAGGCACGCGATGGCGTGGTCCCGGGGCAGATGATGCGACATGGCGAGCATGGCGCGGGCTTCGGGAAGCGTCAGGCCGAGGGGGGTCATGTTTGCCATGAGCTTCCACCCCCCTCCACCTCGCACCGCAGGACCCACCGGACGCCGGCTTCGTCATCCTCAAGGATGGCCAGGGTAGCGCCCGTGTGATCTGCCACGACTGTCGTCCCATCCTGAGCCGCGAACACGGTAGCGACGCACTGACCGCGGCGGCGGCTGATGGTGGCGTAGGCGTTCCCAGCGTCGTCCACATTGAAGTCAACCAAAACACCCGGCGTGGACAAAGCCAGGGAACCCAATGCGCGCAAGGCGGCCTGGGAGAACCTGAGCCGCCTGGTGGGCGGATGAGACAACCGGTGGACGGTGGCTAGGGCTGCGGTATGCATAATGACGCCCGGTGTTCAGAAACATCGCTACAGCCGTAAACTCCCACATGCCGATGCGGCGGAGTCATAAAGTTCCGTTTTTATTCGTGACGGTTTGTAGCGATGCAGCGGTTCGGCCGGGCGAGCGGCAAGCCGCCCATCAGTTCGTCACGGCGAGGCCGGTCGTGAGCGCGATCCACTGGTGCGACGTATTGCAGAACGCCGGCACGCCGGTAGGGGAGCCGCCACCGTCAAGCCTGGTGTTCCGCCCGTCCTGCACGAAAACCACATTGCCCGGCATGCAATCCCTGGGTGGCAGGTCCGAACGCTTGAACGGCGACAGGGTGGCATTCAGGTTGGCGAAGGTCGCCGGTCCGGAGATGCTGACCGGCCCGCTGCTGGAGATGGACCTGAACGTCGCCGTCCCGGCCTGCGTGATCTGCGCCGTCACGGCGCCGCCGAGGTCGTTGGGTTGAACCAGCAGCGCATTGTTGGTCAGCCCGCCGTTGACCGTCGTCGCGACGGAGTGAAGTCCGTTGGTGGCAAACGCGTTCAGGAGGCAATCTGTGACCCCGCTGGCGGCGGTTGGGCGGTTGCGGCAGGCGAACCCCCGCTTCCAGGTCCCAGGTTGGGGGCTGCCCACCGTGTCGGCGGCCAGGAAGGCTGTGCCGCCAGTGCCGGTGCCGCCGCCAGTGTCTGCGTAGATCGGCATATAGACGCCGTTCACGTCCGGCACGTCGCCCAGCGGGTCATAGGGCGAGAACACGGTGGGCACGGTACGGTTGTTGATCATTACGCCCTCGATGGCGTGAGTGTCGCGGATACCGTCGCCATCCCTGATCCGGGTGCCGATATACAGGCCGTCCACCTGGTGCAGCACGTCGAGCGCCAGTTCCGTGCCGGGAGGCGGGGCAGGCATCGCGGCGCCTGACGCGCTGAACATCCCGTCCACCGTGAGCGTGCGCCCGTCGGCGGATACCGGCGGGTAGGCCAGCCCGGCCGCGACGGTGTAGCCATAGAACCCGGGCGTGCCTGCGGTGGTTTCCACCTTCATCAGCGGGACCACGGCCGCAGCCTGCTGCGGGCTTAGCGGTGCTGCCAGCGTGATGCGCACGGCCGGCGCACCGTTGGCCATTGCGACCAGGGCGATGGAGGCCACCGCCAGGCGCTCTGCCAGGGCTGGGCGGGAGCTTGCGATGAAGGTGGCTGCAACGCCGTCCTGGCCGGCATAGCCGCGGTCGTTTGGCTGCACGTAGCAGGACATGGCGCCGCCGCAGAACGAGGACTCCGCCGGGTCGTTGGCGAACACCTGCAGGATGGAGGCGCCGGCGCCCCAGCCGCGGGTCGCGCCTTGGATGCCGAGATGCCCGTTGGGGATCAGGGTCAGTCCCGGCACTGGATAGGAGCGCGCGCCCAACCAGGTCCGGCTGCCGGATATCGGCGCGCCGAGGGATACCCGGACTGCTGCGGCGCCGTCCTCCGTTCGTAGCGTCGGCGCGGATGGCATGCCGCCGGTGGTGTCGGATTTGGCGCCGGGCAGGGTGGCTGGATCGGGCTGCGTTGCAGCCGGATTGCCGGCGGAGGTGCTGGTTTGGGGGATTGTGGGCACGGTCTGGGCGAGGGCCAGGATAGGGGAAAGCAACGCTGCTGCGATCAGTGGTTTCATGGTGCCCTGCTGAAGTGCCGGTTGAGAATGCTACTATGCCGGCCATTCTTCGCGATTGCTTCTCGCACGCGGAGGCGTTGCGCGAGGTGTCCGGTGGGCAGGGGAAAACGTCTGCTCCGGTTGCCGGCAAGCGGGCAGGATTGGCCAGTTGCAAAGGGGCCGGTGCAATGTCCGGCATGGCAAGTTCCTGAGCAGGCACTTTGAACAAAACCTAATTTGAGTGCCTCGGCTCAGTGTCTTAGGTGGGTTCGAATAGCCCTTCAATGACGATCAGCACGGTGCCAACCATGACCTTGCCCCGGCACCTGCCCGCACTGAATGGCCTGCGCGGCGTCGCCATCCTGATGGTTATCCTGACCCACTGCGGCGGCGGCTGGCAGGCGGCGAACGCCATCACCCAAGACACTCTGGCCTGGCCGCCCACCTTCCATCTGCCCGATTGGCTGGATGCCATGGCGGGCCAGGCATTCCACGGCGTCACCTTGTTCTTCGTGGTCAGCGCCTTCACCCTCACTTTGAGCCTCTCCGGCGACCGCGGCAGCTTGTCGGCCTATGCACTGCGTCGGCTGGCCCGTGTCGGCCCCGCCTACTGGCTAGCCGGCATCGGCTACACCCTGGCGACTGGCCTTGCACCACGACTGTGGGCGCCGGACGGCGTGGCCCCGCACGACCTGGCCAACGCCGCCCTGTTCGGAAGCGCCTGGCAGGGTGGCGCGGCAATGGCCGTGGTGCCCGGCGGCTGGTCCGTGTCCTGCGAGGTCGCCTTCTACGTCGCCTTGCCGGTGCTGCTGTGGCTGATCGCCGGCCGGCTGTGGTGCGCGGCGCTACTGGCAGCCGCCTCGATCATCGCCTTGCAATATGTCGCCAAGGGCATGTTGGGGCATGACGGCTGGCACTACGTCCCACAATATATCCACCCGGCCACGCAAGCCCCTGCGTTTCTGTTGGGCATCCTGGCCGCGATGGTGGCGCTGCGGTTTCGCCTGCCGCGCGCACCCGGCTTGGCCCTGGCGTTGCTGGCCGCGGCGGCAATCGGCGTGCCGCTTGTCGTAGTCCCGCGTGCGCTGTGGTTCCTGCTGCCGCACTTGCCGTTCGCGATGCTGGCTGCGGCGTGTGCTGCCCTGTCGGCACAGCATCCGCCGCGCCTGCTGGCGAGCGCCGCGATGCGCCGGATTGGCGAGGTCAGCTATGGCCTTTACCTGGTCCACTTTGCGGTGCTGGCCCCGAGCCTGGCAGCAGCGCAGTGGCTGCTGCCGGGCAACGGCTGGCCGACGCTTGCGCTGCACGTCGGTCTGACTGCGGGGT
>CAXTDP010000349.1:0-6258 GCA_964242295.1 uncultured Acetobacteraceae bacterium
CGTCATCGCGGATAGCATGGTCTCGACTTACTCGATCGATCTCGCCAACGGCGGCAATGCGTTCGACGCCGCCTGCGCCACCGCCTTCACCCTGCAAGTCGCCGAACCGCACCTGAACGGCCCCGGCGGCGACGCCCCCATCATCATCCACAGCGCCCGCACCGGCACCCAGCACGTTATCTGCGGCCAGGGCACCTCGCCCGCCGCGGCCACGCTGCCGGCCTTCGCAGCACTCGGCGTGGACCTGATCCCGGCAACCGGCCTGCTCCCTGCCGTGGTCCCCGGCGCCTTCGATGCCTGGTGCATGATGCTGCGGGACTGGGGCACCTGGGAGCTGGCTGATGTGCTGGCGTTCGCCATCGGCTACGCGCGCGGCGGCGTGCCGCTGGTGCCGCGCATCCCCGCTACCATCGAGGGCGTGCGCCCGCTGTTCGAGGCGGAGTGGCACAGCAGCGCCGCCGTGTTCCTGCCGGGCGGCAACGTCCCCCGCGTGGACGAGCTGTTCGCCCGCCCCGCCCTGGCCGACTTTTGGGAACGGCTGCTGCACGAGGCCGCTGCCGGGACCACCCGCGAGGCGCGGATCGAGGCGGCGCGGGACGCCTGGTACAAGGGCTTCGTCGCCGAGGCGGTCGGAGACTTCTTTGCGGAGAACGAGGTCCTGGACTCCTCCGGACGGCGGCATCGCGGGCTGCTGACGGCGCAGGATTTCCATGGATGGGGCGCGACGGTCGAGGACCCGGTGTCCTACGACTACCACGGCCATACCGTGCTGAAGTGCGGCCCCTGGAGCCAAGGCCCGGTGTTCCTGCAGCAGCTCGCCCTGCTGCGCCACCGGGATGTGGCGGCGATGGACCCGCTCGGCCCGGACTTCGTGCATACGGTCGTCGAGTGCGCCAAGCTCGCCTATGCCGACCGGGAGGCCTATTACGGCGATCCCAACTTCGTCGAGGTCCCGCTCAACCACCTGCTGTCGGACAACTACAACCTGGCACGCAGCACCGAGATCGGCGCGCGGGCATCGTTGGTGCTGAACCCGGGCGTTATCCCCGGCTATGATCCCGTGGTGGACCATGGCGCGCACCTGCGCGCCGGGATGCTGACGGCGGCGCCTGGTGTTGGGGAGCCGACCGTGGCCCGGCTGGGGGTGATCGGCGCCGACACCGTCCACGTGGACGTGATTGACCGCTGGGGCAACATGGTCAGCGCAACGCCCTCGGGCGGGTGGCTGCAGTCCTCCCCGGTTGTCCCCGGACTGGGCTTCCCAATCGGCACCCGCGGCCAGATGTTCTGGCTGCGCGAGGGACTGCCGAACAGCCTGGCGCCGCGCAAGCGCCCGCGCACCACCTTGTCCCCCAGCTTCGCGCTGCGCGACAACAAGCCGTGGATGGCATTCGGCACGCCGGGGGGCGAGCAGCAGGACCAGTGGTCCCTGACGTTCTTCCTCCGCATGGTGCACGGCAACCTGGGCATCCAGCAGGCGATAGACATGCCCAGCTTCCATACGGAGCACTGGCCCAGCAGCTTCTGGCCGCGCATCGCCCGGCCGGGCAAGCTGGTGCTGGAGGGCCGCTATCCCGCTGCCGTCCTGGAGGACCTGCGGGCGCGCGGCCACCTGGCCGAGCAGGGGGAGGACTGGTCGGAAGGGCGCCTGTCCGGGGCGCGGCTGGAAGGTGGGATCATGTATGCCGGGGCGAACCCGCGGGGGATGCAGGGGTATGCCGTGGGGCGGTGATGCCGGCCTGGGCCGGCTCCTGTCCGCTCCGTCCGGTCCGGCGGCCCATCATCGGCGCGAGCCGTTTGCGATGCATTGATCGGAACCAATAAATCAGCCTGCGGTTCTCGGACTGTCCGGGAGCCGCACCTGTTGGACGGCCGGCGTGGAATGGAGCGGATCAAAAAGCCGTGCTTACATTTTGTAATGCAACGCTCCCGGTGCGTTTCCGTTGAGGTGGTATCGCTGCATCGCAAGGAGGCCGTCTTATGACTGAGCGCCATACCAAACACCGCCGCCTGGTCCGCCTGCTGGTGGCCCTGGGCCTGGCTGCTACCCTCGGCGGCTGCATCGTCGTCCCGGTCGGAGGGGGGCCAGGCTATTACCGGCCGCATCCCCACTATTATTACTGACGCCACGCCGGCCCGGCGGCGCAGCGGCGGGCGTCCCACCGCTGCCGGGTCGGCCGAGCGCGATGGGCGCATCCTGGACGCCGCCACCACGCTGTTCATGCGCGATGGCTTCTCCGCGGCCAGCATCGAGGGGATCGCCGGAGCCGCCGGCGTGTCCAAGCGCACCTTCTATGCCCGGTTCCCAGACAAGCAGGCGGTGTTCTTCGCCGTGGTGCAGCGCCTGGTCGCCACTTGGCTCGTTGGCTTCGACGCCGCGCTGGAGCGTGCGCCGACCCTGCACGACGCCCTGCTGGCAGCCGGGCGCGGCATGCTGGCGGTGGCGCTGACGCCGCAGGCGCTGGCGCTGCACCGGCTGGTGGTGGCGGAGGCGGCGCGTCCGGAAATCGGCGCGGCGCTGCAGGCCGGTGGCACGCGGTCGGGGATCGAGCGGCTGTGCCGTGTCCTGCACGCCCATCGCCCGGACCTGCCGCCGGCCCGGCTGGCCTTCCTGGCGGAACAGTTCCAGCACCTGATCCTGGCTGGTCCCCAAGCGCGCGCAATCGGCCTCGGGCCGCCGATGGATGGCGACGCTGCCGATGTCTGGTGCCGGGACAGCGTAGCGCTGTTCCTGCAGGCACTGGGCTGAACGGAGCCGCCGGTCCCTAGGCGAGGCGCCGGCTTCATACCGGCAGGCATAAGATCAGTAACCGGCAATGGGGTTCTGATACCGGGCGCCGCACTCCATCTCAGTGCCTGACGACGCGCCCATGATGGACGTTGCCGCCATTACCCGGCAGGCCACCACATCGGCGACCGCCCTCAGGAGACTGATTATGAAGACCACCCTTCTAACCGCAGTAGCGCTGTTCGGACTGGCGCTGGCTCCTGCACTGGCGGCCGAGGGCAACGGCGACCCCTTCCCCGGCAACTACGGCACGATCACCACCACGACCCGGGTCCTGCCCCAGGTTGCCGACACGGGATCCGCTGCTTATCCCAATTTCGTTGGGCGCCCAGGTTCGGACCTTCCTAACCTGGTAGGCGAGGTGTTGCCGACCAACGGAAGCGAGGGCGCAGTGCAGACTGCGAACTCCCTGCCGCGCGGCGCCGAGGAGGGCACGGTTGCCTATGCCCAGGCACGTAGCGTCAATACCTGGATGATGGCCCACTCCGGCCGCCACGCCCCGGCCTTGGCAGCGCGTTAGCCGGGCTGCTGACGCCAGCGCACGGCGTTCCTAGGTGACTGCCTAGGCCTGCCGCGCGTCTGGTGCCGTTAGCACCGCAATTCCGAACGAGCTCCCTTAACCTATCGCATGTCTGGGTAGCTACTTAATACCAGTCGCCATTTGGTCTGACTATTTCCTTTGTCGTGAGCCGGTCGTGCATGGGCAGTCCAGTTGCGGGCGGCGTCCTTGCCATCGGTTTGCCGCATCGCTGCGTTTTTCGCCGCTACCAAAAGGCTCGGGGTAGAAAGCAGTTGGCAGGGTTTGCGTGCAGACTACCATATATCTGCTGAGCAGGCCGAAACCGGTCACCCGGCTTCGCTTGGTTCGATCAGGCGCACTTAGCAGCAGACTCTTGGCCCCCTCCGGGCTTCACCACTCCCGTTCCCGCCCGCAACTGGGCGATCGTGGCGCGCGACGTGATCTGCTCCGGGTCCATGCGTAGCTCGATCACTGCCGGCTTTCCGCTAGCGACGGCCCGCTGGAATGCCGGGCCGAACTCGGGTGTCGTCGCCACGGTTTCGCCGTGGCCGCCGAATGCCTCGATCCACTTGCAGAAGTCCGGGTTCGTCAAGCCGGTGCCGGAGACACGGCCGGGATAGGTCCGCTCCTGATACATCCGGATCGTGCCATACATCCCGTTGTTGAACACCAGCAGGACCGGCGCAACGCCGTGCTGGAACGCGGTGGCGATTTCGGTCCCGGTCATCAGCATCCCGCCGTCGCCCACGAAGCAGACGACCTGCCGCCCGGGATGCGTCACCGCCGCGCCCACCGCCGCCGGCACGCCGTAGCCCATTGCGCCGTTGGTGGGACCCAGCACCCGCTGGCCCGGCCCGAAGTTGATGAACCGCACCGGCCAGGTAGCGAAGTTGCCGGCGTCCGAGGTGAACACCGCATCCGGTGCCGCCAGCCGCTCCAATTCCCGCATGCAGGCCGCGATGTTGAGTGCCCCGGGGTAGTCCGGCACGCTCCGCCCCGCTTCACGCAGCGCCCGCAGGGAGGCCGTCCACTCGTTCCAGCGTCCCGGCCCACCCGGCAGCGCCGCGGCGGCGAGCGCGAAGGCGTTCAGGTCCGCCGTGATCCCCAATGCCGGGCGGAACACCCGGCCGATTTCCGCGGGATCGGGATAGATGTGGATGATGGAGGGACCGCCGGCGGCGGGGAACAGTTGGTAGCCCTGGGTCGTCGCCTCCCCCAGCCTGGTGCCGACTGCCAGGATCAGGTCGGCCTCCCGTGCCCGTTGGACCAGCGCCGGGTCGGAGCCGACGCCGAGGTCGCCGACAAAGGTGGGATGGGTGCCGTCATACGTCGCCTGGCGCCGGAACCCGACCGCCACCGGCAGGTTGCGCCCTTGCAGGAAGGCGTGGATCGCGGCGCGGCCGGCGTCGGACCAGCAGGTTCCGCCCAGGATCGCCAGCGGACGCTCCGCCCGGTCCAGCATTGCCGCCATGCGCGCCATTGCCGCCGGGTCGGGCTGCGGGCGGGACACCTCGATGGGGCCGAGGTCGGGCACGTCCACCTGGCGGCGCTGCATTTCTTCCGACAGGGCGATCACCACCGGGCCGGGGCGGCCGGTGGTGGCGACGTCCACGGCATGGGCGACCAGCTCGGGAATGCGGCGGGCGTCGTCCACCTGCGTCACCCACTTGGCGAGCGGGCCGAACATGCGGCGGTAGTCTACCTCCTGGAAGGAGTCGCGGTCGGTTTCCTCGAACGGGATCTGGCCCACGAACAGCAGCAGCGGCGTGCTGTCCTGCATGGCGACGTGGACGCCGATGCTGGCGTGGCAGGCGCCGGGGCCGCGCGTCACCATCGCGGCGGCGGGGCGCCCGGTCAGCTTGCCATAGGCCTCGGCCATGTGGACCGCTCCGGCCTCGAACCGGCAGGTCACGAGCTCGATGTCGTCCCGCCGGGCATATAGGCCGTCCAGCACGTCGAGGTAGCTTTCGCCGGGGACGGCAAAGACGTGGCGTATGCCCTGGGCTACGAGGGCGTCGGCCAGGACGCGGCCCCCGGGGCGGGTGCCGGGGCGGGAGGTTGTGGCCTGCATGTCCATCGTCCGGGCGTCCTCAGAGGTTTGCGCCCACACTATGCCGCCCGGCCCCGCTGTCCAGACCAGCCGGGCCGTGGCACGGTGCGGCCGGTCTGGACAGCGGGGCCGCGGGAGGGATGCATGCGGGCGATATTCGTGCAGATCAAGTGCGGGATGGGCCGCGCCTACGCCGTGGCGCAACTGGCGGTGGACAGCATCGAGGAGCTGTCGGAGATCTACTCGACCTCCGGCCAGTATGACCTGCTGGGGAAGTTCTACCTAGACGACGGCCAGGACACCGGGCTGTTCGTGACGGAGCGGGTGCAAACGCTGCCGGGGGTGGCGGATACCTACACGCTGATCACGTTCAACGCCTTCGCTCCGGGGAAGTAGGGCCGAGGAAATAGGGCCGCGCTTCGCGGGGCGGCCCTGGTCCGTGTGCGGGCCTGGGGACGCTGGGCGCAGGCCGTTTCAGCAAGCTCCGAGGCCGCGGGCCGGGTTGGCCCGGCAGGGCGCGCCGTGTCCGTCCCGCGCCTGCCCACCTGGGCAGTAGGAATGCCGCGGACCCCGGCGCACATCGGTGGTGAAGGAGCCATCCATGTCAGATACAGCCCCCACCGGCCTCCAGGCCCTGTCAGCCTCCCTTGCCGACCTCGTCGCAGCGGCGGCGCCCGCCGTCGTGGCGGTCGCGTCGCACCGCTCGCGCTCCAGCGGGTTCGCCTGGCGGGAGGACCTTGTGGTCACCGCCGACGAGGCGCTGGCCGACGAGGGCGAGGTCAACGTCACCCTGCCCGGCGGCGAGCAGCGCCGCGCCGCCATCGTTGGGCGCGACCCCTCCACCGACATCGCGCTGCTGCGGGTCGAGGGCGGCGGGCTGGCGCCGGCCCCGCTGCATGA
>CAXTDP010000350.1:0-6253 GCA_964242295.1 uncultured Acetobacteraceae bacterium
CTGGTCACGCCGGCGACGGCGCCGGACGGGTCGGTGCTGATGCTGCTGTCCGGCTTGTCCGAGCACACGCGGCACCTGCGGGACGAGCCGCGCTGCGCCGTCATGGTCGCGGGTCCGCCGGGTGGGCTGAACCCGCAAACCGCACCTCGCCTGACGGTTACCGGCCTGGCAACGCACGAGCCTGACCCGGCAATGAAGGCGCGCTGGGTCGCGCTGCATCCGTATGCCGCGTTCTACGCCGGGTTCGCCGACTTCCAGGTATACCGGCTGCGGCCCGTGGCGGGGCAGTTCATCGGCGGCTTCGCCAGCGCGACCCGGCTGCGGCAAGCGGACCTGCTATGGGAGCCTGACGCGGTTGCCGCCATCGCCGCGGCGGAGGCAGACGTGATCGGCCACTGCAACGCAGACCATCCGGATGCGCTGGACGCCATCGCCGGGGCCGCCGGGGCCGATGGGCCGGGCTGGCTGATGGCTGCCTGCGACGTGGATGGGTGCGACCTGGTACGGGATGAGAGCACTTTGCGCATTCCTTGGTCAGCCTCCGTACAAGACGCGGATGGGATCCGGACTCAGCTCGTGCGTCTCGCACATGCAGCACGGAAAAGGGCGGCGATTGACCTGGACGGCGGGCATCCCGTCGCATAGGAAGAACATAGCCTATTCAATCCGACCCCGCACCGAGGCGGGGCCGCGCAGGGAGCACGTCAGTGAACTACCAGCCCAATGCCACCGAGGCGCAGGTCACAACGGACCAGTCCAGCGCATCCGATCCCCTGGCCGGGAGCGGCATGCGGGCGACGGGTCCAATCCATGCCAACCTGACCGCGGCGGAGCTTGTGACCCACGCCCTGCGCCGGGGCGAGGGCCGCCTGTCTGCCGAGGGCGCGCTGATCGTCAAGACCGGCGTCCACACCGGGCGGTCCGTGCAGGACAAGTTCTCGGTGGACGATCCGAGCATCACCGACGACGTCTGGTGGCGGCCTGGCAACCGTAAGCTGGACCCGGCGCACTTCCAGGTGCTGAAGGGCCGAGTGCAGGCCTATCTGCAGGGGCGCGAGCTGTTCACCCAGGACCTGTATGCCGGCGCCGACCCGCAGTATCGCGTCCGCGTCCGCCTGGTCAGCAGCGAAGCGTGGCAGACCCTGTTCGCCCGCAACATGTTCATCCGCCCGAAGCCGGAGGAGTTGGCATCCTTCGAGCCGGACTACGTCATCCTGCACGCCCCGCAATTTCAGGCCGACCCGGCGATTGATGGCGTGCGCAGCGGCACGGCCATTGCCGCCTCGTTCACCGAGCGCATGATCGTCGTCGCTGGCAGCGAATACGGCGGCGAGATCAAGAAGAGCATCTTCGGCGTGATGAACTGGAAGCTGCCGGCAGAGGGCGTGCTGCCGATGCACTGCTCCGCCAACGTCGGGCGCACGAAGGATGGCAGCCCTGGCGACGTCGCCCTGTTCTTCGGCCTGTCTGGCACCGGCAAGACCACGCTGTCCAGCGACCCCAACCGGCCGCTGATCGGCGATGACGAGCACGGCTGGGGGCCGAACGGCGTTTTCAACTTCGAGGGCGGCTGCTACGCCAAGGTCATCCATCTAAATAAGGAAGCCGAGCCGGAGATTTATGCCGCCACCCACCGCTTCGGCACTGTGCTGGAGAACGTGGTGGCAGACGTGCAGGGCGTGCTGGACCTGACGGACGGGTCGCTGACTGAGAACACTCGGTCCTGCTACCCCATCGAGTTCATACCCAACTGCGACCTGTCGGGCCAGGCCGGGCACCCGCGCAACGTGGTGATGCTGACGGCGGACGCCTTCGGCGTGCTGCCGCCGATCAGCAAGCTCAGCCCGGCGCAGGCGATGTATCACTTCATGTCCGGCTACACCGCCAAGGTTGCGGGCACCGAGAAGGGGATGGGACGCGAGCCGCAGGCGACTTTCTCGACCTGCTTCGGCGCGCCGTTCATCCCGCGGCACCCCGAGGTATATGGCCGGATGCTGGCGGACCTGATCGCCAAGCACGGCGCCGATTGCTGGCTGGTCAACACCGGCTGGACCGGCGGCGCCTATGGCGTCGGCAGCCGCATGAGCATCAAGCATACCCGCGCGCTGCTGGCCGCCGTGCTGGACGGCAGCTTGCAGGGTGCACGCTACGTGCAGGACCCGCATTTCGGGCTGATGATGCCGCAGGATGTTCCGGGCATCCCGAACGAGGTGCTGGACCCGCGGCAGGCCTGGGCGGACAAGGCCGCTTATGACGAGGCCGCGTGCAAGCTGGTGGGCCTGTTCGAGGCGAATTTCGCCACGTTCCAGGGCAAGGTGGGCGACGACGTGAAGGCGGCGGCGATCCGCGCGGCGGCATAGGACCCGGACCGACGCTTGGCGGCTTGGAGCTTGTAGGGCGGGACGGCGTCAGCAGAGTCCGCCCTACTGCCGCGGCAGCGTTGCAGGGTTGCAGCCCAACGTGGGAGTCTGAAGCCCAAAGAGCTTCGGGGCCACGGGAACTATTGCGCCTTGGCCCCCCCGCGACGATGGAACTGCCGGGATTGTGGTGCCAACCGCGATCAACCGGGCCGGCGCACTGGACCTGTACCATGCCGTCTCGCTGGTCATGCTGGCGCGCGGCAGCGGGCAGATTGTCGCTATCGCCTGCGCCGCCGCCTGCATTGGCTAAGGCAAATTACAGTAGGGTCCGGACGTGCAGCGACCGGACCCTACTGCAAGTCCCTGCCCGCAAACAAAAAGTTAGACCGGCTTGCGTCCGGTCCGGACGCAAGCCGGTCTAGCCGGCGGAGTTGCCCAGCGCCGTCCTGTTCTTTTCCAGCGACGACGCTGCATTCATCACCGGACAGGTGCTGAACGTGTCCGGCGGTTTGACGATGGCGGGTTGAGGAGACGCACCATGCACTACGAGGACATCGAGTTTTCGATCACGGATGGTGCCGCGCGCATCGCCATCAACCGGCCCAAGGTGATGAACGCCTTCCGCGCCCGCACCTGTGAGGAGCTGATCCACGCCTTCAACGCCGCGGGCTGGGACAAGGCGGTCGGCGTCATCGTGCTGACCGGCACCGGCGACCGCGCCTTCTGCACCGGCGGTGACCAATCGGCGCACGATGGCAAGTATGACGGGCGCGGCATGATCGGCCTGCCGGTCGAGGAGCTGCAATCGGTGATCCGCGAGGTGCCGAAGCCGGTGATCGCCCGGGTGCAGGGCTACGCCATCGGTGGCGGCAACGTGCTGGCGACCCTGTGCGACTTGACCATCGCCTCGGAGAAGGCAGTGTTCGGCCAGGTCGGCCCCAAGGTGGGCTCGGTGGACCCCGGGTTCGGCACCGCCTACCTGGCGCGCATCGTCGGCGAGAAGAAGGCGCGGGAGATCTGGTATCTATGCCGACGCTACTCCGCGGCGGAGGCGCTGGCGATGGGCCTGGTGAATGCCGTGGTGCCGCATGACGAGCTGGATGCGGAGGTCGCGCGCTGGTGCGCCGAGATCATGGAGCGCAGCCCGACCGCCATTGCCATCGCCAAGCGGTCGTTCAACGCCGACAGCGACAACATCCGCGGCATCGGCGGCATGGGGATGCAGGCGTTGTCCATGTACTACGCCACCGAGGAAAGCCAGGAAGGCGTGCGCGCCTTCAACGAGAAGCGCGCGCCCGATTTCCGGAAATATCAGAAATGAGCGCCTTCCTGACCATCTCCGCGATGGAAGACCAGCACACGATCCAGCAGATGGCGCAACACGTCCCGCATGAGCGCCTGGCCTCATGGCGCGGGAGTGGGAGGGACGGGTTGACGGCGGACCGGTACGGGAAACAGGTGCGCTCGGCCTGATCGGCACCGGCCTGCCGCCGCTTGCAGGCCGAAGGAATGAGGACCTCGCAGCCTGGCGGAGTTCAATCCGTCTTGCCCTATCCGCGGCGCCATCGGCAGGAACCCACGCGCGCAGCAACGAGATGGCGCGACCTTCCTTCCTTTCCCGCGTTAGGCCCACGCCAGCGCAGGAGGCACCGTGCCCGACACACCGGCTACCGTCCAGACAGACCAGAATGACTACGCTCCCCATGGGCGCGAGGCAGGCACCGCGCTGCTGCTCGGCGCACTGGGCATCGTGTATGGCGACATCGGCACCAGCCCGATCTACACTCTGCGCGAAAGCTTCAAGGCCGCCGGACTCGGTGAGATGACCGACCCGGCCGTGGCCCAGGCGGCGGCGCTGGGCGTGCTGTCCATGGTCATCTGGACCGTTCTCATCATCGTCACCTTCAAGTATGTCGTCCTGGTCATGCGCGCCGACAACGACGGGGAGGGCGGGATCATCGCCCTGATCTCCCGGGCGCTGCACGGCATGGCGGAGGGACGGACGCGCACCGGGCTGCTGCTGCTGGGCGTGTTCGGGGCGTCGCTGTTCTATGGCGATGGGATCATCACCCCGGCCATCTCCGTGCTCAGCGCCATCGAGGGGCTGGACGTGGCTACCCCCTTCTTTCATCCCTACATCGTGCCGATCACGCTGGTGATCCTGGTGCTGCTGTTCGCGGTGCAAAGCCGCGGTAGCGACTTCATCGGCCGGTTCTTCGGGCCGGTGATGGTGACGTGGTTCCTGGTGCTGGGCCTGGCTGGGCTGTGGGCGGTCATACACCGGCCCGGCGTGCTGCTCGCGGTGGACCCGCGCCACGCCCTTGCCTTTGGTTTGCACGCGCCGGGCCGGGCCTTCATCACGCTGGGGTCGGTGTTCCTGGCTGTGACCGGGGCGGAGGCGCTGTATGCCGACATGGGCCACTTCAGCCGCGGCAGCATCCGCCTGGACTGGTTCGCCCTGGTGCTGCCGGCGCTGGTGTTGAACTATGCCGGGCAGGCGGCACTGGTGATGAGTGACCCGACGGCGCTGGACAACCCGTTCTTCAAGCTGGTGCCGGGCTGGGGTCTATACCCCTTGGTGATCCTGTCGGCCGCGGCGACGGTAATTGCCTCGCAGGCCGTGATCTCCGGCGCGTTCTCGCTGACGCAGCAGGCGATGCAGTTAGGGCTGCTGCCGCGGCTGGACCTGCGGCAAACTTCGGAGCAATCGGCCGGGCAGGTTTATGTGCCGCAGGTCAACTGGCTGCTGATGGTCGCCGTCGTGGGGCTGGTGCTGTCGTTCCGGTCGTCGGACGCGCTGGCGGCGGCGTATGGGATCGCGGTGACGGGGACGATGCTGGTGACGACGGTGCTGCTGGCGGTGGTGATGCGCCGGACGTGGCACTGGAACCCGGTGCTGGTTGGCGTGACCGCTGGCTTCCTGATGGTGGTGGACCTGACGTTCTTCATCGCCAACGCGCTCAAGATACCCCAGGGCGGCTGGCTTCCGCTGGTGGTGGCGGCGGCGATCTACACCCTGATGACGACCTGGCGCATGGGCCGCAAGCTGGTGCTGGACCGCACCGGCGACGACAACGTGGACCTAGTGCCGTTCCTGCAGCGGGCCACCGAAAGCGGCCTGGCGCGGGTGCCGGGCACGGCGATCTATCTTACGTCACGCCGCGACCAGGTGCCCTCCGCCTTGGCCGAGAACCTGAAGCACAATCATGTCCTGCACGCGCAAGTTGTTATCCTGACAGTCGTCAGCGCCCGCAGGCCGCGCGTGGACGAGGATCGCCGGGCGCTGCGGGACGAGATTTGCCATGGGGCGTTACGGATACAGTTGACCTTCGGCTACGCCGAGCAGCCCGACCTGCCGGCGACGCTGCGGGCGCATAGAGACACGCTGGGCGTTGATCCCGACACCGCGTCGTTCTTCACCGGGCGCGAGCTGCCGATACCGGCGTTCGAGCCGGCGATCCCGCTGTGGCGGGAGCGGCTGTTCTCCGCCATGACCAGCAATGCCGTCAGCGCCGCCCGTTATTTCCTGATCCCGTCCGAGCGCGTGATCGAGCTGGGCACCCAAGTCGAGCTTTGAATAGGACCCTCCTCATGAACCAGCCTTTCGTCCCGCCCGATCATTTCGACCGGCTGTATGCCTCGAACCCCGATCCGTGGAGCTTCGCCACCAGCGAGTATGAGCGGGACAAGTATGCCGCCACCCTGGCCGCGTTGCCGCGCCCGCGGTTTGCCCGGTGCTTCGAGGTCGGATGCAGCATCGGCGTGCTGACGCGGGACCTGGCTGCGCGTTGTGATGAAGTCCTGGGCGTGGACGTAGCGGACGCTGCGCTGGACCAGGCGCGGGAGCGGTGCGCCGGGCTGCCGGGCGTCACGTTCGCCAACATGGTGCTGCC
>CAXTDP010000351.1:0-6241 GCA_964242295.1 uncultured Acetobacteraceae bacterium
GGGACATGGCGATGCCGGCGAGGCCGAGGTCCAGGATGTCCTGGACGTCAGCCGGCTGCAGCACGGGAATGCCCACGGCCTGGAAGATGCCATCGGTTTGGTGCGGGAACACGGAGGAATGCGCGGCGTGGTCGTCCCCCGACACCGCCAGCACGCCGCCATGCGGCGAGGTGCCGATCATGTTGGCGCAACGGAAGGCGTCGCCGCTGCGGTCCACGCCCGGCCCCTTGCCGTACCACATGCCGAACACCCCATCCACCCGCTTGCCGGGGAAGGTGTCCACCTGCTGGGTGCCCCACAGCATGGTCGCGGCCAAGTCCTCGTTCAGGCCGGGCTGGAAGCGGATGCCATGCTCCGTCAGCAGCGCCTCCCGCCGCCAAAGCTCCTGGTCCACGCCGCCGAGCGGCGATCCGCGATACCCCGACACCAGACCGCCGGTATTCAGCCCGGCATCCCGGTCCAGCCGCGCCTGCTCCAGCAGCACCCGCACCAGCGCCTGCACGCCGGACAGCAGCACCGGCCTGTCCAAGTCATGGTAGCGGCTGTCCAGGGTGGTCGCCGCCGCAAAGCCGATGTCCATGACGCCGCCCTCCACTGCCCGCAGGCCCCTTCACGGGACTACGACGCGCAGCATAGCGCCGGGATGGCTGGTAAGTGCTGCCATAGTTGCAGTAGCGTGGGACAGGAATTGGCAGTTTCTGCCAATGCTGCACTGCATCATGGCAGGATCGCCCGCAAAAATGCGCCTGGACCGCATAGACTACGCCATCTTGGAACACTTGCAGCGGGACGGCCGCGCCACCAGCGGAGAGCTTGCGGACGCCGCCGGCCTGTCCGCCAGCCCGGCCCTGCGCCGGCAGAAGCTGCTGGAGGATGACGGCATCATCCAGCGCTATGTCGCCCTGCTGGACCAGGACCGCGTCGGCCTGCCGGTCAACGTCTTCGTGTCCGTCCGCCTGCAGGCCCAGACCGACGACCACCTGGCCGCCTTCGAGAAGGCCGTCACCGAACTGCCGGAGGTCATGGAATGCTACGTCATGTCCGGCGCCAGCGACTACCTGCTGCGCGTCGTCGCCCCGGACCTCGGCGCATACGAGGAGTTCCTGCGCACCCGCCTGACCCGCATCCCCGGCGTGCGCGGCGTGGAAAGCGCCTTCGCGCTCAAGCGCGTGGTGTATCGCACCAACCTGCCGCTACGGCTGCGTAAATAGGGTGCTCGCTGCCTTTCTGCTGGCGTTCCCGGCGCTGTTCAGCATCGTCAACCCGATCTCCGGCGCCTTCATCTTCCGGGAAGCCACGGCGGACCGCACCCATGCCGGGCGCGCGCTGCTCGCCCGGCGGGTCGGCACCTACTCGCTGCTGGTCATGCTCGGTGCGTTGTGGGCGGGGTCATACATATTGGCGCTGTTCGGCATCAGCCTGGCGGCGTTGCGTGTTGCCGGCGGCCTCGTGCTGTCCCTGTTCGCCTGGGAGCTGCTCAACGCGCCGGAGAAGCGGGACGGGCGCAAGCAGGAGCAGGCTGCCGACGCCGGAACTGCCGACGATGTGGCGTTCTTCCCATTGACCCTGCCCTTCACGACGGGGCCGGGCACCATCGCCGTGGCTGTGGCGCTCGGCGCTGGGCACCCGGGGTCGGGGCTGGGATGGGCGCCGTTCTACGCCGGTTGCAGCCTGGCCGCGGCGGCGATGGCTGTGGTGATCTGGCTGACCTACACCTATGCGGACCGGCTGTCCGACCTGCTCGGCCGTACCGGCAGCCGCACCGTCACACGGCTGTCGGCCTTCCTGCTGCTGTGCATCGGCATACAGATACTCATCAATGGGATCATCGAGGCAGTGGAGCCGCTGTTGAAGGTTCGGTGACGGAGCAACCCCTCCCATGTTCGCGCGTTCGTGAGCGTCCATGAACAATTCCGTCACCCTGGACATCTCCGCCGACGCCGCCCTGATCCGTTTGACGCAAGCCATCCGGGATACCGGCTACAGCTTCGTCACGCCGACCCCCGCGACCATCGCCCGGGTGAACGCCCGTCCCGGCGCCGAATGGGCCGCGGACCTGCGCGGGGTGTTCGGATGGAGCCGCCCGTTCCAACACGGCGTAGTGCCGCCCGCCATCCTGCGCGCAATGCGGGACGCCGCCGTGCTGGCCGACCACCCCGGCGGCCACCGCAGCCTGGTCCGCCTGTCCACGCTGGACGGCGAACTGTTCCTGCACTCCGCCTACCCGACCATCGCGGCGGATGCGGTGTTCTTCGGACCAGACACCTACCGCTTCGCCAACGCCATTCTAGCCTGCCGTTCAACCACCCCGGTAACGAGGGCGGTAGATGTCGGGTGCGGCGCCGGACCCGGCGCAATCCTGGTGGCCCGGGCGCATCCAGCCGCGCAGGTCCTAGCCGTGGACATCAACGATGCCGCCCTGCGCCTGACCCGCGCCAATGCCGCGCTGGCCGGCGTCGAAGTCCACGCGGTCAACAGCAACCTGCTGGGAGGCGTGGACGGCGACTTCGACCTGATTGTCGCCAATCCGCCCTACCTGGTTGACCCCGGCGAGCGCGCCTACCGCCACGGCGGCGGCCCCCTGGGCGCCGGGCTGTCGCTCGCGATCCTCGATGCGGCGCTGGGCCGGCTCGCCTCCAGGGGGACCCTGCTGCTATATACCGGTGCCGCGGTTGTGAATGGGATTGATCCCTTCCGCGATGCCGCCGCGACCCGATTTGCCGGGACGAAGATGGACTGGACTTACCGGGAGCTTGACCCAGACGTTTTCGGTGAAGAGTTGGATGGCGGAGCCTACACCGCCACTGACCGCATTGCCGCCATACTACTAACCGTAACCAAGCAATAAGCCGCAACGACGGCGCCTGCCAGACACACCGACAAAGGAACGCCCCGATGCCTGATGGAATGCTGCACCCCGGCGTGTCGTCCGACGACCGCTGGCACCAAACGCTCGCCGCACTGAACGCCCGCCGTTTCACCCCCGCGTTGCCCGCTCTGGGCTGGGAGGCGGAGATCGCCGAAACGGCCGAGCTGCTGATCCAAGAAGGCCACTGGCTCGAAGAACTGCGCGCCAAGGTGTCCGCACGCGCCGCAGAAGCGCCGCGCGACCCCGACAGCTTCATCGCCTGGTTCGAGACCCTTGAACAGACCGGCCCCGGCCAGAACGACCCACTATTCCCCTACCTCGCCGAGCAGGCGACAATGGACGAGATGCGCTGGTTCCTGCAGCAGGAAGTTGCGGGCGAGGCCGGGTTCGAGGACCTGACCGCCATGACCCAGCTTCGCCTGCCCACCCAGCCAAAGCTGGAACTGGCCCGGAACTTCTGGGATGAGATGGGCCGCGGCAATGCCAAGGGCATGCACGGCCCGTTGCTGGAGGGCCTGGCCCGACATCTCAAGCTGACTCCAACAGTCGAGACCACGGTCTGGGAAAGCCTGGCGCTGGCCAACACCATGAGCGGACTGGCAGCCAACCGCCGCTATGCCTACCAGTCCGTGGGCGCGCTGGGCGTGATCGAGCAGACAGCACCAGCCCGCGCCAAATTGGTCGGCCTTGGGCTGCGCCGGCTCGGCATCAGCGGCAAGCAGCGCCACTACTTCGACCTGCACTCGATCTTGGACATCAAGCACAGCGAGGCCTGGAACGCCGAGGCTGGCAAGCCGCTGGTTGCCATGAACCCGGACTTCGCGCCCGCGCTGGCCGAGGGTGCGCTGATGCGCCTGGAGTGCGGTGCCGCCTGCTTCGCCCGCTACCGTAAGGAATTGGGCTTGGCATAGTCACCATCTCATAACCTTGTAGGGTGGAAAAGCGCCGGCGCCTTCCGCAATTCCGCGGGTGAGCCGTCGTAAGGGGCGGCTGGCACCTTCCGCTGCCATGCCGCTATTTGGCCGGAGCGGTTGCTTTGCTGTGCAGCCGCTCCAGGGTTCGCCGTCACGCTCTCATACGCCCGATTACCTGCCCGCGGCAACATCCCAGCGGGACCACAGGCTCAGGCAGTCTCGGCCGGTGCCCGGCGGGCCAAGCCCATAATCCCGCTTCCTACCAACCCAGCCATGACAGTAACCACCGCAACCAGCAGCCGGACGCGGTAAACGACGCTGCGTTCCTCCTGGGCGCCCTCCTGCAGCACAATCTCACGCTGGGCAGCAACGCGGTCGAACAACTCGCCCGGGCCATCCAGCACGCGCGGTCCTACCTCAGGCCCCAGCATCATGCGGAGCGTCGCCTGCCGCGTGGGATCGGGCTGGCGTCCCTCGGCCAGCACCCCATCCAGCACGGCGGTGCGGGCCAGGGTGCGATCCAGCGGAATCATCACGGCATAGCTGGCGAACATTCCAGTCAGGCCCACCAGGGCGAAGCACATCAATAGGAAGGCGGTCCAGGTGGCCTGGGGTCGCATGTCGGGTGTCCCTCGGGGATGCAGTGGCGCGGCACTTCGGCGCTATCCCCGGCACGGTCAACCCGTGTAGCGTCACGGCATGTCCGCCAGCCCCTACCTGTTCCGCGCCGCCGACCATCCCTTGCAGGAGGCAGCGCCGGGATTGCAGGTGCGCGAGGCAGTGTCCCCCTTCGGCATCGCCCTGCGCTACCAGGAGCGTGCGCCCGGCGGCCCGGCGGGGCACTGGTGCGAAACCGGGCACAGTGTCTTCGTGCTGTCCGGCCGCCTGCGCTACCAGTTTGAAGGGCACGAGGTCGTGGCTGGCCCAGGCGACATGCTGCACATCCCTGCGGGTCCGCGGCACCGGCACATTCCCGGCGTGGAGGGCGATGAGGTCGTGCGGTATGTGCTGACGGAGTTTGCATGAGGACTCTACGCACATCCCCAGGCGAAGCGTCGCAGCAGCGCCCGGGTTGACACCCCGCCCCCTCCTGTCTAACCAGCGTCCTTCCGTTTCCCCTAAGCCAAACCCCGGGCCTCGTGCCCCCGAAGGTCATGCCATGAAGATCCGCAACAGCCTGAAGTCGGCCAAGACGCGCGACAAGAACTGCCGCGTCGTACGCCGGCATGGCCGCGTTTACGTGATCAACAAGAAGAACCCCCGCATGAAGGCCCGCCAGGGCTAAGACGCCGGCCTCCAGCCACGCGCCGATCCAGCACCCCGGAGCCATGCTCCGGGGTGCTTTTCTTATGGCCGGGCTGCTGCCGTGAAAGTCTTGTGCCATCCGTGCACCGGTTCCATGTTCATGCTAACGAACCTCCGGGAGACGCCGCATCATGATCGCACAGCCGCTGCCGAAGGCCGACGTGATCGCCCGCCGGGACGAGATCGTCGCCGGCCTGTCCAAGCTGGTCACCAAGACCGGCCTCATCAGCGAGCCGTTGCGCCTCAAGCCTTATGAAACCGACGGCCTGCCCGCCTACCGGCAACTTCCGCTGGCCGTAGTCCTGCCGGAAACGACCGAGCAGGTTGCAGCCGTGCTGCGCTTCTGCCACCAGAACGGAGTGCGGGTGATTCCCCGCGGCGCCGGCACCAGCCTGGCGGGCGGTGCGCTGCCCCTGGCCGACAGCGTGGTGGTCGGCCTGATGCGGATGAACCGCATCCTGGACATTGATTACAGCGACCGCTGCGCCACCGTGCAGGCTGGTGTCACCAACATCGGCATCACCCAGGCCGTCGCCGGGGAAGGCTTCTTCTACGCCCCTGACCCCAGCAGCCAGCTTGCCTGCATGATCGGCGGCAACATCGGCATGAACTCGGGCGGCGCGCACTGCCTGAAATACGGGGTGACCGTCAACAACCTGCTCGGCCTCCGCATCGTCACCATGGAGGGCGACATCGTAGACCTCGGCGGCGCCCACCTCGACGCCGCGGGCTACGACTGGCTTGGCCTCATGACCGGCAGCGAGGGCATGCTGGCGATGGTCACCGAGGTGACCGTCCGCATCCTGCGTGCCCCGGAAGGCGCCCGCGCCATGCTGGTCGCCTTCAACAGCAACGAGGTCGCCGGGCAGGCGGTGGACGCCATCATCTCCTCCGGCATCATCCCCGTGGCCCTGGAATACATGGACCGCCCGGCCATCCACGCCTGCGAGGCCTTTGCCCACGCCGGATACCCCCTCGACGCCGAGGCTATGCTCATCATCGAGGTCGAAGGCAGCGTCGCCGAGCAGGACGACCTGCTGGGCCGCATCGCCAAGCTGTGCGAGCCGTTCAGTCCCATCAGCCTGCGTGTCAGCCAGTCGGTCGAGGAAAGCCTCGCCATCTGGAAGGGCCGCAAGGGCGCGTTCGGCGCGGT
>CAXTDP010000352.1:0-6239 GCA_964242295.1 uncultured Acetobacteraceae bacterium
CTGCCAGGAGCAGTGCGGCCCGGGGCAGCCTCACCGCACCGGGACCGAGTTGGCGGGCGCCTGGCCCGGCGGTGTCGGCGCCGGCATGGGTGCCGGGGCGCCTGGTGCGCCCTGCAGGATGATACCGCCACCCTGGTAGGCGCGGTTCGCCTCGGGCGTGAAGGGGCCGCGGTCGAGCGGGGTTCCAGGGGAGGAGGTGGGCTGGGCGCGCGTGTGGGGCGCACGGGGGTGCTTGGCGGGAGGCCGCGGAGGCGCTTGCGCCAGGGCCGGGGTGGCAAGCGCCGCAACGGCGGCGAGCGTGAGGATAATGCGCATGTAGCCTCCTGTCAGTTGCCTTCGATGCTGCTCGTAAAGCCCTGCCTGGATCAAGGATGACGTCCAGGCCGGTTGCTGCAGGGACACAACTGTAACTCCCGGCGTAGGTTGCCACGTCGGTTTACGTACACTTCCATGCTGGGCATCCAGGACACAGGCTGCCGTGCCTATGCGGGCCGGGCGACGCCGCGGAACCCGACAAGCGCAACCGTGGTGCTGGTCGTCAGGCCGGATACGCGCGATGCTGCGCGCCAGCCCATCGAACGCTGGAGGCGAGATCCTCGCCCCGGCTCGGCGGGAGGATGGGGCGGCAGGCGCAGGGAGGGCTGTTTGAAGTTGATTGCCTCGGCAAGCGCCTGCGCTTACCCACTGGCCATGAAGCAGTTGCACCTGGCGCAAGGGACGGCAGTCCCAAGCTGAACAAGGCACCGACGGAGGAAACGATGGAATTCGCGTATTCGGATAGGGTCCAGCGGTTGCAGGCCCGCCTGCTCGCCTTCATGGACGAGCACATCCACCCCAACGAGAAAACCTTCATCGCCCAACTGGCCGGCGCGGCCGACCGCTGGCAGCCGGTGCCGGTGGTGCAGGAGCTGAAGCAGGTGGCCAAGCGGGAGGGTTTGTGGAACCTGTTCCTGGCCCATAGCGGCCGGGGCGCCGGGCTGACCAACCTGGAATATGCACCGCTCGCCGAGATCATGGGCCGGGTGCAGTGGTCGTCCGAGGTGTTCAACTGCTCCGCCCCTGACACCGGCAACATGGAAACGCTGGAGCTGTATGGGACCGAGGCGCAGAAGGCCCGCTGGCTGGCGCCGCTGCTGGAGGGGGACATACGCTCGGCGTTCTGCATGACGGAGCCGGAGGTGGCGTCGTCGGACGCGACCAACATCGAGCTGCGGATCGAGCGGCGCGGCGGCGACTACGTCATCAACGGCCGCAAGTGGTGGTCGTCCGGCGCCGGCGACCCGCGCTGCGCCGTGCTGATCGTCATGGGTAAGACCGACCCGGCCAACACCGACAAGCACCGCCAGCAGTCCATGATCCTGGTGCCGCGCGACACGCCGGGGGTGACGGTACTGCGGACACTGCCGGTGTTCGGCTATGACGACGCGCCGCACGGCCATGCCGAGATCACCTTCGAGGATGTGCGCGTGCCGGCGGAGAGCATCCTGCTCGGCGAGGGCCGCGGCTTCGAGATCGCCCAGGGGCGGCTTGGGCCGGGGCGCATCCACCACTGCATGCGTACCATCGGCCTGGCCGAGCGGGCGCTGGAGATGATGTGCAGGCGCTCCCTGGCCCGGCACCCCTTCGGCAAGCCGCTGGCGGAGCAGGGCGTGACGATGGAGCGGATCGCCAACAGCCGCATCATGATAGACCAGTGCCGCCTGCTGGTGCTGCATGCCGCCTGGAAAATGGACACGGTGGGCAACAAGGAGGCCCGGCGCGAGATCGCCGAGATCAAGGTGTCCATTCCCAACATGGCCTGCCAGGTGCTGGACTGGGCGGTGCAGATGCACGGTGCCGGCGGCGTGTCGGACGATTTCGGCCTGGCGAGGATGTATGCCACCGCCCGCACGATGCGGATCGTGGACGGGCCGGACGAGGTGCACCGCCACCAGCTCGGACGGCTGGAGCTGGCGAAGTACAAGCCGGCGCGGCCGAACAGCATGGCCGCCGAGTAGGTGATGGACACTCTGCAGATGCCGACCGGTGGAACGGCGCCGCAGCCGGGGGTGCCGACGCTCGTCGCCCCCCTGGCCAACCACCTGCTGGATGAGGCGCGGCTGTCGGCCTATCTGGCGCGCGAGCTGCCTGGGTTTGTTGGGCCGCTCACGGTGCGGCAGTTCCAGGGCGGGCAGTCCAACCCGACCTACCACCTGCACACGCCCGGCGCCGAGTATGTGCTGCGCAAGAAGCCGCCGGGGACGCTGCTGCCCTCGGCGCATGCGGTGGACCGCGAATACCGGGTGCAGGCGGCGCTGGCAGGGTCGGAGGTGCCGGTCGCGCCGATGCTGCTGCTGTGCATGGACGAGGGCGTGGTCGGTACCCCGTTCTACGTCATGGCCCACGTGCCGGGCCGGGTGTTCAACAACCGCGCGCTGCCCGGCCTGCCGCCCGCGGACCGCGCCGCGATGTATGACGACATGAACCGGGTGCTGGCGGCGCTGCACAGCGTGGACTGGCAGGCCGTGGGACTGGAAGGCTTCGGCCGCCCGCAGGCCTATGTCGCCCGGCAGATCGAGCGGTGGAGCCGGCAGTATGTCGCCTCCAACGCCGGGGACGTGCCGGAGATGGACCGGCTGATGGCTTGGCTGCCGGCCCACGTGCCTGCAGCCGACGAGACGGCCATCGCCCACGGCGATTTCCGGCTGGGCAACCTGATCTTCCATCCCACCGAGCCGCGGGTGGTGGCCGTGCTGGATTGGGAGCTGTCCACTTTGGGGCATCCGTTGGCCGACCTGGCCTACAACTGCATCCCCTGGCGCCTGCCGGTGGCCATCGAGGGCCTGGTGGGCGCCGACGCGCCGGGCATCCCGGACGAGGCGTCCTATGTCGCCGCCTACTGCCGCCGCGCCGGGCGGGACGGGGTGCCGTCGCTGGACTTCTTCGTGGTGTTCTCGTTGTTCCGGTGGGCGGCGATTGCGGCCGGGGTGTATCGCCGGGCGCTGGACGGCAACGCGGCGGATGCGGGCGCTATGGTCATCGGCAACAAGTTCCGGGTGCTGGCCGAGGCCGCGTGGGCGCTGGCGGAGCGGATCTGAGGCCGGCCGCCTTGCCCTGACCTTCGGGTCCATGCGGTCGCGGCTTGCCATGACATGTGCGAGGGCTCGCTGTTCACCTGGCGGCGGCAGGTGCGTGACGGCGTGCTGAGGGCGCCCGAGATGCCGGTGTTCATGCCGGCGCAGATGCTCGACACGTCCCTGGCGACGCCTGGGTTGTGCGCGGTCACTGGGCCTTGAACATGTGCGTCACGGCCACCGCGCGGCCGGACGGGACACGGCGCCAGGTCTGGCCTGCGGCGGCGCGTTGAACCGAGCGTCGGCGCGCCCGTTCTGGCTTGCCGGGGCGGGACTTCCGACCGCCCACACGGCAAGGAGCACGACCATGGAATACAGGAGATTGGGCGCATCCGGCTTCATGGTGCCCGTCTTGAGCTTCGGCACGGGCACGTTCGGTGGCCGGGGCGAGCTGTTCGCGGCCTGGGGCAGCACCGACGTTGCCGAGGCGAGGCGCCTCGTGGACATCTGCCTCGACGCCGGGCTGACCATGTTCGACAGCGCCGACGTCTACTCCGGAGGTGCGGCGGAGGAAATCCTGGGCGAGGCGATCAAGGGACGGCGGAACCAGGTGATCATCTCCACCAAGACCACGTTCCGCTCGGGCGTCGGCCCGAACGAGGTAGGCTCGTCGCGCCACCACCTCGTGCGTGCCTGCGAGGCGGCGCTGCGGCGGCTCGGGACCGACCACATTGACCTGTTTCAGTTGCACGGCTTCGACGCCGTGACGCCGGTGGAGGAGGTGCTGTCCACGCTCGACGACCTCGTGCGTGCGGGCAAGGTCGGCTACGTCGGCGTGTCGAACTTCTCGGGTTGGCACCTCATGAAGTCGCTGGCCGCCGCCGACCGCCACGGTTGGCCGCGTTATGTGGCCAACCAGACCTACTATTCCTTGATCGGCCGCGACTACGAATGGGAGCTGATGCCGCTCGGCCTCGACCAGGGCGTGGGCGCGGTGGTGTGGAGTCCGCTCGGCTGGGGGCGGCTGACGGGCAAGATCCGGCGCGGGCAGCCCTTGCCCGAAGCCAGCCGGCTGCACAAAACGGCCGAGTTCGGACCTCCGGTGGACGACGAGTATCTGTTCCGGGTGATGGAGGTGCTCGACGCCGTGGCGGAGGAAACGGGCAAGACGGTGCCGCAGGTCGCGCTGAACTGGCTGCTGCGGCGGCCCACGGTCGCCAACGTCATCGTCGGCGCGCGCGACGAGGCGCAGTTGCGGCAAAACCTGGGTGCCGTGGGCTGGGCGCTCACGCCCGAGCAGGTGACCCGGCTCGACGAGGCCAGCACCGTCACGCTGCCCTACCCCTACTGGCACCAGCGCGGCTTCGCCGAGCGCAACCCGCCACCGGTCTGAAACGGGGCAGGCCGGGATCGCGCCGCGTTGTTGATCAGCGCGGCTATCGGACCCAGGGAGAACGTGGATTCTCAATGTTTCATTGCGATGATTGGCATTGAGACCCATCGCTGATCTACAGGTGGTCGCTACGACAGTCACATGCTTGCGTTGATAAAATGCCTGTGGCCGTGCGCTTCGACATCACGAAAGAGATAAGATGAGCCTCACAGGAAAACGCGTCGTAGTGCTGGGCGGCAGTTCGGGCATCGGCCTGGCGACGGCCCAGGGCGCGGCCAAGGCGGGTGCTGCTGTTGTCATCGTGTCCAGCCGGCAGGCGCGAATCGACCAAGCTCTCAAGACGCTTCCTGGGGACAGTGAGGGACGTGCGGTTGACCTCACCAACGAGACGGCGGTGAAAAGGCTTTTCGAAAATCTCGGCCCAATTGATCATTTGGTGTTCACCGCCGGCGAGGCGCTGCGTCTCGGCAGCCTGGCTGACACCGACCTCGACACCGCGCAGCACTTCTTCACCCTGCGCTACTGGGGCGCCTTCACCGCAGCGAAGTATGGGGCCTCTACGATCCGTCCAGGCGGCTCGATCGTCTTCACCTCCGGCAGCGCCGGCCGGCGGCCGCGGTCCGGCTGGTCTCTCGGAGCGAGCGTGTGCTCGGCCGTCGAGGGACTGACGCGCGCCCTCGCGGTCGAACTCGCGCCGATCCGGGTCAATGCTGTGGCGCCCGGGCTGGTGAAGACCGAGTTGTGGGCGGGAATGCCCGACGCGGCGCGCCAAGGCATGTATGGAAACGCCGCCGCATCACTTCCGGTCGGACATGTCGGCGAGGCCGCGGAGGTCGCACAGGCCTATCCCTATCTCATGACGCAGACCTACGGCACTGGCGACGTTGTCACCGTTAATGGCGGCGGCGTGCTGGTCTAGCCGACGGGACCCGCAGAGGCGGGTGCGGAGGCCATGCGGACCGCGTCCGTTTCCGCGCCCATGCAAGAAACGGCGCTGAACCATCATGCTTTCGACGGCACGGCGGATGGGAGACGTTCGAGGGCGTAGGAGACAGCGAAGACCGCCAATCCCGCGAGGGTGAGCACCGCCCCAACTGCCCCGGTCGAAGTCCACCCGAAGCCCGCTGCGATCACGGCTCCTCCGAGCCAGGCACCGAGCGCATTGGCCACATTGAATGCGGAGTGGTTGAGCGAGGCCGCCAGCATCTGGGCGTCGGGCGCCACATCCAAAAGACGCGTTTGCAGAGCGGGTCCAAGCCCCATGCTGGTGGCCCCGATCAGGAAGATGTTGATCGTCACGGCGGGAAGGCTGACGGGGGTGAAGAAGAAGAACGCCTGCGCCACCATGCTCAGCGCCATTGTCACCCCGATGGCGCGCATGACGCCCCGGTCCGCCATCCAGCCGCCAGCCATGTTCCCCACGATCATTCCAAGGCCGAATATGGCGAGCAGGACCGGCACCATCGCCTCGTGGACCCGCGTCACCTCCGTCAGCGTGGGTGCGATGTAGCTGTAGATGGCAAACATGCCGCCGAACCCGATGGCAGCAGTGGCAAGGGCCAGCAGGACCCGTGGATGCAGCATGGCTGCCATCTCACGCCTGATGCCGACCGCCGGCCCGGCGCCAACGACGGGCAGGAAAAGGCGGATTAGGAGGGCAGTGGTCAGCGCCAGCGCGGCAACGGCGCCAAATACCACGCGCCACCCCGCAACCTGTCCGAGCCAGGTCGCCAAGGGCACGCCCAGCAGGTTTGCGACGCTGAGACCGAGGATGACCCGCGCCACGGCACTGG
>CAXTDP010000353.1:0-6236 GCA_964242295.1 uncultured Acetobacteraceae bacterium
GTGCCATGTGGACACCGTTTGGGACCCGCCATGGGACCCAAGCCGGATGACCGAGGAGGCACGCCTGGCGCTCAACATGTTCTAACTTGCCACTCCCTCTCCCGAAGAGAGAGGGAGAAGGAAGGAGACTTAGAGTGGACATCCAAACCGTCACCCGCCCACGCCGCGCGCTGCCGCAGCTAATGACCCTGACCGACGCCGCCGCTGCCCGTCTGTCAGCCCTGTATGCCAAGGGTCAGCAGGGAATGCTGCTCCGCATCAGCGTCAACACCAAGGGCTGCTCCGGGCTGTCGTATGACATGACCTGGGTGCCGGAGGCCGGGCCGGGCGATGAGGTCGTGACAGACCGTGGCCTGACCGTGCTCGTGGACCGCAAGGCTAGCCTGTTCCTGATCGGCAGTGCCATGGACTACGAGGTCAAAAGCCTGACCAGCGGCTTCACCTTCAGCAACCCCAACGAGAAGGGGCGCTGCGGCTGCGGCGAAAGCTTCCACGTTTAACGCATTGCGTCGCGAACCCGGCCTTGTGCCGGGCTGAACCCGCCTGCATCCTGGCCCGATCAAAGCCAGGGACCTGCAATGCGTAGGACGCTTCAAGCACTCGCCTGCGGCCTGACCTTTGCCGCCTCACCGGTCCTGGGCGCACCGGCGCCGGTCCTTGATGCCCGTGCTGTTCCCTACCTCGACGATGCTGGACGCGCCACCTATGGGGCATGGCTGCGAACCAACCTGCCCCGTGCATTCGCGGTCGCACCCAGCGGCAAGACCGGCTGGGTCTCGGGCGGCGTCCGTGACACCATCGAGACTATCCGGGAGAAGGCATTGCAGCAGTGCGTCGCCAAGGGCGTTCCTGGCTGTGCTCTATATGCCGAGAACCTGGATGTGGTCTGGCCGGGCCAGCAATCCCGCGTCGCACCGCCGCCGGGACCACTGGTGAAAACCTGGAACTACGCCCTCGTGCCCGATGCCCGCTTCATCTGGCATGGCCCGGCGGCGGCCCGCGGCGTGGTCGTCTGGGCACATGGCTATGGCGGCCCGGAGGTAGATAACCGAGGCATCCAGCCGCAATCCCTGATCCGCCCGCTGAACAACATCGGCTACGACGTGGTCCGCTTCGACCGGGAGCCGATGGCGGATGCCAGGGACCGCGCCGCGGGCTGGCTGCACGACGGGCTGCAGGAGATGCGCCGGCTTGGCTACCGCAGCATCATCGCCGCGGGCCAGTCGCGCGGGGCATGGAACAGCTTGCAGGCGCTGGACACACCGGGCTTGGCGGACGTGGTGATCGCGGTCTCGCCCGCGGCGCACGGAACCGGCGACAGTACCAACCTCACGGCCCAATACGATGACCTGCGGGCCATGCTGGCCGGTGTGCCCGACACCCGAACCCGTGTCGCCTTCGTGCAGTTCGGCGGCGATACGTTCATCGGCGATGCCGAGCGCCGGACCCGGCTGATGCAGGGCGCCGCGCCGCGCCTCGGGGCGTTGCTGCTGATTGACCGGCCCGAGGGCTTCAGCGGCCACAGCGCCGGCGCCACTGCCGCCTTTGGGCAGCGCTATGGCGAGTGCCTGATGCACTTCGCCGTGGACCCGTCGCCGCCGCGATCCTGCCCGGGGCAGCCAGTCAGCCCAGAACGAACCGCGCAATCCCCTCCACCAAGCCCGCAGCCAACGGCAGGTCCGGATCGGCATAGGCCGCCAGGTTAGCCGCCCGGCCCTCGGGTGGCGCTTTCAGCACGTGGTTCATCGCTGGCACGAGCAGCAGCCTGGCGCCGGGCCGGGACGCCGCAAGCAACCGGGCGTCCGACACCTGTGTTTGCAGGTCCGCCGTACCTTGAACGACCAGCACGGGACAACGTACGGCTGCCAGTTCCGCGGCCGGATCGCGCAGCAGCCAGGACGTGAGATAGGGCTGCACGCTGGGGCGGAACAGCGGGGTCAGTTCGGGCGGCACCTGGGTGACGGCCTCGCCACGCAGCAGCCGTACGATGATGCTGCGCGCGGCGGCGACAAGCTCTGGCGGGGTGCCAGCCGCCGTGAGTTGCCGCAGGATGGTCGGCCCGGCAGGCGACCCGGCGCCGGCTACGAGCACCAGCCGGTCCAATGCCGCCCGCTGCGCCGCCATCGTTGCGATCAAGGCGCCCTCGCTGTGTCCCAACAGGCCCACCCGGGTGATTGCAAGGTCGTCGTTGAGGGCGCGCATCCAGTGGATGGTGTCGTCCACATAGGTCTCCAGGCGCAGCAACGCCTCGTCAGGCGCTGCGGCGTAGCTGGCGCCAACACCGCGTTTATCCGCCCGCAGAGTGGCAACCCCTCGCTCCGCCAAGTCCTCGGCCAGCAGGCGCAGGCTGTTGTTCACCAACCCGGGCAGGTTGCCGTCGCGGTCTACCGGCCCGGATCCGGGCAGCAGGATTAGGGTCGGATGCGGTCCGGCGCCGTCCGGCAGCAGCAGCGTGCCATATAGCGGGGCAGGATCGGCCGGGACGTGAACGGGGTGGCTACGGCTCAAGGGTGATCTTCATCCCGGCATGGCTATGGATGAAGCCGAGGCGGGCATAGAACGCCTGCGCCTCCGCCCGGCCACGGTTCGTGGTCAGTTGCAGGACGCCGCAGCCAGTAGCGCGTGCTTCGGCGATGGCATGGCGCATCATCGCCGTGCCGATGCCGCCGCCGCGCCGGGCGCTGTCCACGCGCACGCCCTCCACCTGGGCGCGGCTTCGGCCCTGTTGGGACACGCCATGGATGACGTTGAACTGCATGCAGCCGGCGACGGCGCCGTCCTGCACCGCAAGTATGATCCGCCCGCCCTGGGATAGCATCGCGCGGAAGCCGGCGAGATAGGACGGCGGCAGCGGCGACACATCCCGTTCCCGCCCGGTGCCGAAGAGGTCATCGGCCAGCATGTGCACGATCACCGGCAGATCGGCCTCGGTCGCGTCGCGGTAGTCCATCAGCGTCCCTTCGTGAACCCGACCACGCTTTCCACGCGGGCCGACCAGAGGAACTGGTCCACCGCGGCGGCGGATACCGCCTGGTAGCCCGCCTGCAGCAGCACCCGGCCGTCCCGCGCAAGCGCCGCCGGGTTGCAACTGACATACACGACCGGGATGCCGCTCGCGGCCAGCGCCAGCATTTGCGCCAGCGCGCCGCCATGCGGCGGGTCCAGTACGATGGCGCCAGCACCCTTCAGCTCCGCCGCCTGCAACGGCTGCCGCGCCAGGTCGCGATGGGCGGCCAGCACGCGCGGATTGGCGGCCCGGCGCAGCGCCGTGTAGGCCGCCAGGTCGCCCTCATACGCCTGCACCCGGGCGCGTGTGGCCAAAGCATGGGTGATGCTGCCGCAGCCGGCGAACAGTTCCAGGATGCGGGCCTTCGCCGCCAGCGGGGGCAGGGCAGCCAGTACGGCGGCGACGATGGCGTTCTCACCCTCACGGGAGGCTTGCAGGAAGGCGCCTGGCGGAATGGGAGTGTCCACGCCGGAAAACGCCGTCGTGGCGGGGCGCAGCAGGCAGGCAGGCTCCGGCTCGCCCTGGCTGCCGCGGGCCAGGCCCGGCGCCCAACTAATGCGCGGTAGGCCATGCGCGTTGGCCAGCGCCGTCAGCAGCGTCCGGTCGCCCGAGGTCAGCTCGGCGTCCGTCCGCAGCAGCAGGTCCGGGCCGCTGTCCAGCAGGTTTACCACGGCTGAACCGTCCCGCTTCAGCCCTTGCAGCCGCCGCAGCACGGGGCGCATCGCCTGGATCAGCGCGAACAAGGCAGGGTGCAGCACCGGACAGGCCTGCATGTCCACGATCTCGCGGGAACGGCGGCGGTGCAGGCCGATGCGTATAGCGGGACCCTCGCGGCGGATTGCCAGGTCCATCCGGCGGCGTGCATTGGAAGGTGTGCGCGCCATGCCGACAAGCAGTGCCGGACCCCCCATACGCCGCAGCGCGTCCACAACTTGCCCGGCCTTCCAAGCGGCGTAGCTGTCATCCCGCCAGTGCTGCAACGTGCAGCCGCCGCAGGGACCAAAGTGCGGGCAGGGCGGGACGATCCGGTCCGGCGCCGGCTCCAGCACGGCACATTCCCCGGTCCAACCCTCGCCGCGACGCGACAGGGCACCGGGCTGCACCAACTCGCCGGGCAGGGTATCGGGGAAGAACAGCGACGCACCACCCGGCAACGTGCTGACGCCGTCGCCGTCCGCACCCATGCGCTGGATGCGGACGGGCGCCGGCGGGTTATCCTCCGAAGGCGGAAAGGCCGGTCTGGGCGCGGCCAAGGATCAGCGCATGCACGTCATGCGTGCCCTCATAGGTGTTCACGGCTTCAAGGTTCATCACGTGGCGGATCACGTGATACTCGTCGGAGATGCCGTTGCCGCCGTGCATGTCCCGGCTGACCCGGGCAATGTCCAGCGCCTTGCCGCAGTTGTTGCGCTTCATCAGGCTGATCATCTCGGGGGCGGCCTGGCCCTCCTCCATCAATCGGCCGAGGCGCAACGCCCCTTGCAAACCCAGTGTGACCTCGGTCTGCATGTCGGCCAGCTTTTTTTGGATCAACTGCGTCGCGGCCAGCGGGCGGCCGAACATCTGCCGCTCCATCGTGTAGCCGCGCGCGGCGTGCCAGCAGAACTCCGCCGCTCCCAGCGCGCCCCACGAAATGCCATAGCGCGCGTTGTTCAGGCAGGAGAACGGCCCCCGCAGCCCCTTGACATGCGGCAACTCGTTCGCGGCTGGCACGAACACGTCCTGCATCATGATCATGCCGGTAATGGAGGCGCGCAGAGCGAACTTGCCTTCGATCTTCGGCGCCGTCAGCCCGGTCATGCCCTTCTCAAGGATATAACCCTTGATGTCGCCCGCATCGTTCTTCGCCCACACCACAAACACGTCGGCAATGGGCGAGTTGGTGATCCAGGTCTTGGACCCGTTCAGCACGAAGCCGCCGTCAACCGCCTTGGCCCGGGTCCGCATGCTGGCCGGGTCGGACCCGGCATCCGGCTCCGTCAGGCCGAAGCAGCCGACGAACTCGCCGGCGCGCAGCTTCGGCAGGAAGCGGTCCTTCTGATCTTCCGAACCGAACGCCCAGATCGGATACATCACTAGCGACGACTGCACGCTGAACGCGCTGCGATAGCCGCTGTCCACCCGTTCCACCTCGCGGGCGATCAGGCCATAGGCGACGTAGCCGACCCCGGCGCAGCCGTGGCTGTCCAGGGTGGCACCCAGAAATCCCATCTCGCCCATTTCGGTCATGATGGAGCGGTCAAACCGCTCGTGCCGGTTTGCTTCCAGCACGCGGGTCATCAGACGATCCTGGCAATAGGCGTGCGCGGCGTCACGCATCGCCCGCTCGTCTTCCGTGAGCTGCTCGTCCAGCAAGAGGGCGTCATCCCACTTGAACGGCCCCATCTTGCGCGCGGTGGCCGGGCGGTCCGCGGTCAGCTTGGCTTCGGCAGCTTCAGGCTGCTGAATGGGTGCGACGACGTTCATGGTGTCCCCCTACAGGTTATTCGGCTTCAGCCGCGGCCCTTGCCGGAGCCGAGCGCTTGCCGCGGGAACGTAGCAGCATGAACGCCGGCACGTCGTCCCCGAATCCCAACACGGACGGGCCAAGATCCTCGTCGCGACGGCGGCCATCGCGCGGACGGCGCTCATTCCAAGGGCGGGTGTCCACGGGACGCAAGGCTTCCTCGCGACGTGGCTCTTCGCGCCGCGGTTCCTCGCGACGGCGCGTGTCGTCGCGGCGTGGCTCATCCCTGCGGCCCTCGGACCGGCGCGGCTCACGGCCTTGCCGGCGCGGCTCGGAGGAGGCAGCTTCCGCTGGGGCATCCGGTGCAGCGTCGTCGGCTGCCACCGCCTCGGCCGGCAACGCATCTGTTGGCAACTCCGGCTTCTTGGCCCGGCTGCGGCGAGGCTTCGCTGCCTTGGGCACCTCGTCACCCGACGGCTCGACCGCGTCAACCCGCTTCTCTGCACGGGGCGCCGCCTTGGCGCCACGTCCGCGGCCACGGCGGCGGCCGTCACCCTCGGCGAACTCGACGGGATCCAGACCCTCAACCTGCATGCGCGGGATCGGGGCACCAACCAGCTTCTCGATAGCGTCCACGAAGCCCTTGTCGTCCGGCGTCGCGAGCGTGAAGGCGTGGCCGATCATCCCAGCACGCCCTGTGCGGCCGATCCGGTGAACATAGTCCTCCGCATGGATCGGCACGTCGAAGTTGAACACATGGCTCAGCCCGCCGATGTCCAGCCC
>CAXTDP010000354.1:0-6235 GCA_964242295.1 uncultured Acetobacteraceae bacterium
GCCCGTGTCGCCGACCGACAACCGGACGAAGGCGCCGTCCAGCCCGTCCGCGTCGGTGATGGCATAGCACCGCATCGTCTCCGCCGCGACGGTCAGCGTGCCGCCGTTCGGCATCGCGTCGCGGGCGTTCACTGCAAGGTTCAGCAGCGCCAACTCCAGTTCCGCCGGGTCAGCCTCCACAGCGGGGAGGCCCGGCGGGAAGCGCAGTTCCGCCCGGATGTCGCCGCGCAGCGCCTGACGCAGCAGTGACCCGGCGCCGTCCTGCATCCAGGCATCCAGCTCGATCCGCTCCGGACGCAGCGACTGGCGGCGGGCGACGGTCAGCAGGCGCTTGGTCAGCTCACCGCCGCGCTGCGCCGCCCGGCGCACGTTGTCGGCGAGCTGCGCGCGGCGGGCAGGGTCGGTGACCCGCTCCATCAGGGTCAGGCCGCTCAGCACCACCTGCAGCAGGTTGTTGAAGTCGTGCGCGACGCCGCCGGTCAGTTGACCCACAGCTTCCAGCTTCTGCGCCTGGCGCAGCCGGGCTTCCAGCAGGTTGCGCTCCGTCACGTCGCGCGCCGCGGCCAGGACGCGCGTGACATGGCCCTCCATGTCGCGGAGCGGGGTCAGCGTCGTTTCGAACGTCGCGGACGGCGACAGGAACGGCAGCGGGCCGGAGAAGCCGTGTCCCGTCCCCTCCCGCACGCAGCGGCGCAGGTGCGCCTGCAGGTCGGCGGCGCCCGCCGGGTCCATCACCGCTTCCAAGCCCTGCCCGGTAGCCTCGTCGGGTGCCAAGCCGGCGCGGTGCGCCGCGGACGGGTTGAGGCTTTCGAAGGCAAACCTCCCATCAGAGCCAGCGGCGACGATGAACATCGGCTCCGGGAAGCCCTCGAAGATGGCGCGGGACCGTGCTTCGCTTGCGGTGAGTGCCGCCGTCCGCTCCCGTACGCGGTCCTCAAGCCCTGCGGCCAAGTCGCGCACTGCAAGTTGCCGTCCCCGTGCCCGAAGGGCGGATCGCGCGGCGCTGACCAGGCTTTCGGCATTCAACGGCCGTTCAAGCAGCACCGGGTTGCCGAGGCCGTCCAGTACCGCCGTGCGGGCAGCGCTCCTGGTTCCCGGCTGTTTGGTTGCCAGCACCAGGAAGGCCAGGTCGGACCAAGGGGGCTGGGCCGCCACGGCCTCCAGCAGTGCCGGCAGGTCAGGGCCAGCCAGGGACTCTTCCGTCACCATGACGCAACTGCACCTAGGCAGGGCGCGCACGAGGGCCGGCAAGTCGGCGCACGCCTCCGTCGCGACGCTGGAGGCGCGCAACACCCGCTCGATCACCGGGGCGTCCCGGCCGCGGGGTGCCAGCACTAGGACCGGCTGCATGGCCTAAGACTTGCTGGCGGGACCAGCCGTGTGCAGCAGGCCTGCCGCCTTATCGGTCCAGGTCGGCGTGCCGCTGAAAACACCGCGGAAGCCTCGCAGCGGCTCACCCACCTGCAGGCCGGATTGGTCGAACCAGAACTCGCGTATGGTACGCTCGTGTGCTGCGGTACGGGTCTTCACGACCGAAATCGCCTTCCGGACTTCGCCATCCCCCTCGAAGTAGCGGAGCAAGACGATGCAATCAGCGAGGTAGCTGAGATCCAGGTCGGTGCGCGTTTCACCGACCAAGCCATGCTGGCCGAGCACCATCAGGGTGACGACGCCGCGCTGGTTCAGGTAGCTCAGCAACTCGTGCATCTGCAGCAGCAGGTGGCGTTCGCCAGGCATGGATTGCAGGTAGGCGTTCAGGCTGTCTATGACGATGACATGCACCCCACCATCCACGGAGGCACGGATCAGGCTGGCGAACTCGCCCGGCGAAAGCTCCGCAGGGTCCACCTGCCGCACCGTAAGGCGGCCCGCTTCGAGGTGGGAAGACAGATCCATGCCGAGGTTGGCGGTGCGGGTGAGCAACGTCCGCATCCCCTCATCGAACAGGAAGTAAGCGGCGCGCTCGCCCCGCTCCAGTGCAGCCAGCACGGCGCGCGTGGCGGTCGTGGTCTTGCCGGCGCCAGACGGGCCGATCAGCAGCGTGTTGGTGCCAGGCACCAGGCCGCCGCCCAGCAGCGCGTCCAAGCCTAGGGCGCCTGTGCTGACCGGGGCATCGCCGAACTTGTTGTTGTGCTCGCTGGCGACTAGGCGGGGAAAGACATACAGCCCGCCGGCATCCAGCCGGAAATCATGGTGGCCGCCGCGGAACCGGCTGCCGCGCAGCTTCACCACGCGCAAGCGCCGCCGTTCCGCGCCATACTCCAGCGCCAACTGCTCCAGCGTGATCACGCCGTGGGCGATGCTGTGCAGTTGCAGGTCGGAGTCGCTGCCAGTCCGGTCATCCAGCAGCACAACGGTGCAGCCGCGCTGGGTGAAGAACTGCTTCAGCGCCAGGACCTGCCGCCGGTAGCGCAACGGGCTTTCCGCCAGCATCCGCATCTCGCTCAGGCTGTCGAACACGACGCGGGCTGGCCGCAACTCGTCCACCCGGGCCATCACGCCGCGTATCGTCTCGCCAAGCTCCAACTCGGAGGGATGCAGGATGGTCTGCTCCTGGTCCGGGTCGAGGCCGGCTTCGCTGATCAGCTCGAAGATCTCAACGCCTTGCAGGTCCCAGCCGTGGCTGGCGGCCACCATGCGCAACTCCGGCTCGGATTCTGACAGGGTCACATACAGCACGGTCTCACCGGCATCGCGGCCCGCCATGAGGAATTGCAGGGATAGGGTCGTCTTGCCAGTGCCCGGCGTTCCCTCGACCAGGTAAACGCGGCGCGGCTCCAAGCCGCCGGCGACGATGTCATCCAGCCCAGAAACGCCGGTCGAAATGCGGCTCGGCACGGCTTGGAATCCTAGAGAGTTCACGATGTGCTGCATCCCAACTGGGAGCAGTCATGTGCCCCCGTCAGCTTGGCCGTCAAGCTGGCATAAAGCCGACGGCAAGGCGCGGTTCCCGGAAACGTGGGCAGGGGCAGGTTTAAAGCATTCCGTATTGCACCAGGGCCACTGCTTGTTGAAAAGCCGTGCAGTTCTGGCTGCCGTTCGGGTCCATCAGCTGATCCAGTGCCGCCATCACCGGCGCACAAACCGGCGGGGAGCAGCGCCCCCACGCCATTGGCGATACTTGAAAGTGGCATATGCCACGCCGCCCGCGATTACCACGACCGGAAGCAGCATGGACACAATCCAGAGCGCCAGGGCCGCAACAGCCGCCGTGCCGGCCAGAAGCGCGACCACCACTGCGCCGATGAGCAGCTTGAAAGATACAGGCACTCGGCTGGCTGCGCCAAACATCGGGCGTTGTCGCGCCGATTCAGGGAACCGGCCATCCGGCGTCATGTCAATCACCGGCGGCGTACGAGGGTCCATTGGGTTCATGCCAACGACGTGGCCCGCAAGGTATTCTGCTTCAAGGGTGCGCGGTCAAGGCCAGGCCGTGCCAATCGCGGCGGGTCCGGCGCCCATGTCGAGTGTAACGCCAGGCCACAGCTTGGCGCCGTCCCAACGGAACACCTGGATGCTGCGCTCGACCATGTTCTGCACCAGCAGGGTCCGGCTGTCCCGGCTGAAGGCAATCCCTTGGGACCAGCGTCCGATGGATGCTTCTGCCACTGGGCGCAGCCGGCGGTCCGCCAACTCGTAGATCGAAAGCCGCCCATGCTCCCCCAGGAAGGGATCGCCGGCCGGCCTGGTCGTGCCCTCCAGCGTGGCGACGGCCAGGAAGCGGCCGTCGGGCGCCCAGCGCAGGCCCTCCGGCGAGCGTCCGACCGTTTGGGTGTGGATGGTGCGGAAGGGCCGGGCGGACAGGTCTATCAGGCTGACGGTATCTGCATCGCCGTCGCCGCGGCCCATGTTGCTGACCGCGGCGAGCATACCGTCCGGCGACGTATCTATCGTGTAGGGCGCCACGCCGGTCGTGATCGGCCTTGGGTCCACCGTCACGTTCCGTCCGTCCACGTTCAGCACCATCACCTGGTTGTCGCCATAGCGCGTCACCAGCGCGGACTTGCCGTCGCCGCTGAAGGCGATGCCGCTCGGCATGGACCCGATGCCCACCTGGACCGTGCCGGCCGGGGTCAAGCGCCGGTCGGTGATGGTGAACACCGATACCGTGCCGGCGACGCGGTTGGCCACCAGCGCCAGGGTGCCGTCAGGGGAAATCCGCACGCTGCCGGCCCCGGCGCCGGCCCGCAGGCGCTGCACGGCCATTGGCGGCTTGGCCGTAAGGTCCACCACCGTCAGTTGGTTGTCCGGGCTTATGCCCATTGCCCCCCCCGGGTCGGCGCGGGTGGCCGCAGTGACGATGGCGAAGGTTTCGTCCCTGCTGACGGCCACGGCGGTCGGCGGGCCGACGACGCTGCCGGACACCTCGATGGTGTCGGTGACCTTGGGCGGCGATTGCGCCAGGTCTATGACGGACAGGGTATCCGCCGAGGCTTCCGGCGGTGCGACCTGGGCGCCGTTGACGAGCACAGTGTGGGCGTCGTTGGATGAGAGGGCGATGTCCGCATGCGCCGGGGCTGCCAGGCCTGCCCCCAGGATCACCGCCGCCAAGGACCAGGCCCGCATCTGCGTCTCCGCCATCTCGGGTTGTTGTGCCGGACGTTACGCCGCGTTGCGGCGGTTCACCAGACCCTCGACGTGGTCTGCGATGGCCAGGGAAGCAGTCAGGCCGGGGCTTTCGATGCCGAACAGGTGGACCAGGCCGCCAACGCCGTGCTGCGCCGGGCCGGACACCACGAAGTCGGCGGCGGGCTCGCCGGGTCCGCTGATCTTGGGCCGGATGCCGGCGTAACCCGGCTGCAGCGCCCCGTCCGGCAGCGCCGGCCAGTAGCGGCGTATGGCGGCATAGAACCCGTCGGCGCGGCTGATGTCCACGTCATACTCCTCCCGGTCCACCCACTGCACGTCTGGGCCGAAGCGCGCCTGGCCGCCGAGGTCCAGCGTCAGGTGCACGCCCAGCCCGGCGGCCTCCGGCACCGGGTAGATCAGGCGCCGGAACGGGGCGCGGCCTTGCAGCGAGTAGTAGCTGCCCTTGCACAGGTGGGCCTGCGGGATGGTCTCGGGCGGGACGCCGCCGATGCGCCGGGCCACGTCCGGGGCATGCAGGCCGACGGCGTTGACCAGGACCTCGCAGCCCAGCTCCATCGGCTCGTCGCCGCCGATCTGCAGGACGAAGCCGCCGGGGTGGACGGCGCCGGACTGCACGGGGGCGTGGACGGCGACGGAGCCGCTGGCGTGCTCCAGGTCGCCCTGGTAGGCGAGCATCAGGGCGTGGCTGTCCACGATGCCGGTGCTGGGAGACAGCAAGGCGGCGGCGGCGTGCAGGGCGGGTTCCAGGTGGCGGGCGTCCTGTTCCGACAGGTACTCCAGGTCGTCCACGCCGTTGATGGCAGCCCTCTTGCGTATGCCGTCCAGCACCGGGACCTCCGCCGGATCGGCGGCGACGATCAGCTTGCCAAGACGGCTGTGCGGGATGCCGCGCTCGGCGCAGTAGGCATACAGCATGTGCTTGCCCTCGACGCAGAACCGCGCCTTGAGGCTGCCGGCAGGGTAGTAGATGCCGGCGTGGACGACCTCGGAGTTGCGGGACGAGGTGCCGGTGCCGATGCCGCCGGCGCCTTCCAGCACGAGGACTTCGCGCCCTGATTGCGCCAGGGCGCGGGCGGCGGCGAGGCCGACGACGCCGGCGCCGATGACGACGCATTCGATGTGGTCCATGGGTGGCGGCCTCCTTAGCGGGTCATCCAGCATTGTGGGGGTTGGTCGTCAACTGACGAGGGGGCCGCGGGAAGGAAGGGCCGATCACAGGCCCGAGCGGGTGCGCGCGTTTGCCCGCAAGCCAAGCAGGCTTACGCGGCCTGGCATGCAGGCGGCACAATGGCCGTGCCATGCCGTACAGGCCTGTCGCCGGCACGTTTGCGCGCTGTCCTGCACCCTGTCCACCACGGAGGCGGACAACAAATCTCCCGCGCGGGCGGCGAGCGCCAAAGCGAGGGCTGCCTAGACGAAGCCGGGCTGCAAGCATTTGGTCGAATAGCCGCCCCGGGGCGGCCAGCCTCAGCGGCCGGCCCCGTCCACTTCGGCCTCCGCCCAGTCCAATTCCTCTTCGACGCGATGGAAAGCGTCGTCGCCGATACGCTCCTCCCGCCGCAGGGCGGCGATGCGGGCGCGCTCCGCCGCCAGTGCCCGGCGCCGCAGCATGCCCAGGCCGGTGGGATCCGGGGCCGCGTCACCA
>CAXTDP010000355.1:0-6219 GCA_964242295.1 uncultured Acetobacteraceae bacterium
CCTGCCGGAAACCCGGCCGCCTCCTGCGCGTAATTACGGGACAATCATGCCTGAGGAGGCACAATCGTGAAGCTTCTATTTGCCGCTACCGTTGCCGTATCCGCCATGCTGGCCGCTGGCGCCCCGGCCCAGGCCGCAGGCTGCTCAAAGGGCGCTGCCGTGGGTGGCGTTGCCGGACACATGGCCGGGCATGGGGTGCTTGGCGCCGCGGGCGGCTGCGTCGTCGGGCGGCACGAGGCCAACAAGTCTGCCCGCCAGCAGGCGCAGCAAACCCAGCAGCCGGCGCAGAACACCAACGCTCCCCAGCAGCAGTAAACCTCGTCGCCACCGTGCAGCCTTTCCTCGGGAAAGGTTGGCACGGTGGCGCTGCCTGCCTCGCGGCAGGCCGGCTTGCCGCGCCGTGCCTGGTTCTGCATACAACGCAGCGTGACGCCGTTTACCTCTCCAGATGATGCCAAGAAGGTCGGGGGGGCTGTGCTCCGCCTGCACCGTACAGCTCTCGGCCGCGATCCAGATGCGAATGGCCTGACCGCTCTCGTCGCCGCATGGCGTCGTGGCGTCGGTTTACTAGGCCTGGCGCATGCTTTGGCTGCCACGCCCGAGTTCGCCGCTCTGCATGGCCCGGGCCAGCCAGGCGATCTCGCCTCTCCCGACGCGGCAGCGCGCATGGCCGCACAAGCCCTGCCAGAAGGCGATCCGGCGGTTGCCGGCCTGGCTGCCGCGATGGCCGGGCTGTCCCGTGCGGATGCCGTAGCCGCCATCGCCGGCGCCGCCCCAGTTTCCATGCGTGCGCCCTTGCTGCCAGGCTTATTCCCCGGCGTAGCTCCGGATGATCCGACCGCCTATGGCTTGTGGATTGCGCTGCACGACACTCCGCCAGCGGACCTTCGCCTGCCGCCGTTGCAGGGGCCGCGCATCAGCCTCGCCATGCCGGCAGGCGACAGCGAGGCCGAAGCCGCGCTTCGCACCCTCGCCAGCCTGCAAGCCGGCGTCTATCCGGACTGGGAGCTATGCCTGGGCACCCGCCTGCACTCCGCCTGGCCCGCCCGTATCCTGGCGCGTGCGGCGGAAGCGGAGCCGCGGCTGCGGCTGCTGCCCGGCCCCGGCGGACTGGATGGGCTGAACGCCGCCTTAGCCGCCCGCACCGGCACGGTCGCAGGGTGCTTGCAGCCCGGCGACACCCTGCCCCCCACCGCGCTGTGGGAGGCCGTGCAAGCGTGGACCGCCCATCCCGCGCCGGCCCTGCTTTACTCCGACGAGGACCAGGTCGGCCTGGACGGCGTCCGCCGTGCCCCGCGCTTCAAGCCGGATTACAGCCGGGACGCGCATGGGGCTGGCATCACGGTGGGACAGCTCGCGCTTTATGCTGCGGCGCTGCTGGATCAGTTGGGCGGGTTGCGCCCGGGTCCAGACCCGTGGCACGACCTTGCCCTGCGCGCCGCCGCGCTGGCTGGCTCAGGGGGCGTGCTGCACGTTCCTGCTGTCCTGATCCACACTGGCGGGCCGCCGCCCCCGATCCAGCCCCGCCCGGCCCTGCCCGCAGTGACGGACCTGCCTGCCGTCACCGTCATCCTGCTGACCAAGGACCACCCGGACTTGCTGGCCGCCAGCACCGCCGGCGTGCTGCACCATACCGACTATCCCGCGCTGGAGCTGCTGGTGGTGGACAACGGCAGCACGAACCCGGGCGCCCTGGCCCTGCTGGATACCCTTGCCGCGACGCCCCGCGTCCAGGTGCTGCGCCGTCCCGGCCCGTTCAACTTCTCCGCCCTCAACAACGCCGCGGCCCAGGAAGCGTCAGGTGACATCCTGGTGCTGCTGAACAACGACACCGAGATGCCGGACCCCGCCTGGCTGCGTGAGCTGGTCCGCCATGCCGTGCGCCCGGACGTGGGCGCTGTCGGCGCGCGGCTGCTGCATCGGGACGGGACGCTGCAGCATGGCGGCATGGTGCTCGGCCCTAAAGGACGGTCCATGCACGTGCTGCGCGGGGCACCGCGGGATGCGCCGGGCTATGAGGGGCAGTTGGCCGTCCCGCGCGACCTGTCTGCCGTCACCGGCGCCTGCCTGGCAATCCGGCGCGAGGTTTGGACGCGGGTCGGCGGCATGGACGAGGGCCTGCCAGTCGCGTGGAACGACGTGGACCTGTGTCAGCGCGTCCGGGCCGCCGGGCTGCGTGTGGTCTGGACCCCGGACTCCGTGCTGCTGCACCTGGAGGGCGCGACCCGCGGCGAGGACGCCGCCGATGCCGGGCGTCAAGCTCGCTTCCTGGCCGACGCCGCCCGCTACCGCTCCCTGTGGGGCGCGGCAGCCGACGAGGACCCGTTCCTTAACCCCAACCTGCATGCCACCGATGATGCCCTGGTGCTGGCGCCGCCGCGCCGCCGGCGTCCGTGGATGCGCCCGCCTGTTGCATCCGGGATGCCTGCGCCAGTTGCATCCGGCCCGGAAAGCTGATGTTACCAGCCACAGCCACTGATCGGACCCGGGCTTTGGACCACAGCCTGACCACCTCCGCCCCTGCGGCAGCCACTCCGGACCGCCTGCGGGACCCGGCGTTCGACGCCCTGTTCCTGCGCCCGGCCCGCACCGGTGTCGCCAGCGCCTGGTACGGCCACGTGCCCTTCGCGCAGTGGCTGGTCGCCGCCACCCGGCCGCGCCTGCTGGTGGAGCTGGGGACGCATAACGGCGTGTCCTATGCCGCCTTCTGCGGCGCCGTGGCCCAGGCCGGCGCCGACACGCGCTGCTACGCCGTGGACACCTGGCAGGGGGACGAGCACGCGGGCCAGTATGGCGATGAGGTTTATGACGACCTGCGCCGCTTCCACGACCCGCTGTATGGCGCCTTCTCGACCCTGATGCGCTGCACTTTCGAGCAGGCGCTGCCGCACTTCGCCGACGGCAGCATAGACGTGCTGCACATAGACGGCTTCCACACCTATGAGGCCGTGCGCGGCGACTTCTTCTCATGGCTGCCCAAGCTGTCGCCGCGCGGGATGGTGCTGTTCCACGACACCAACGAGCGCCGGGGCGACTTCGGCGTATGGCGCCTGTGGGCGGAGCTGCGGGCGAGCTACCCGGGCTTCGAGTTCCTGCACAGCCACGGGCTAGGCGTGCTGGCTGTCGGCCCCGACGTGCCGCCCGGGGTGCGCGCCCTGTGCGACGCCGGGCCGGAGGCGGCCGCCATGCTGCGCGACCGCTTCGGCCAGTTCGGCGAACGCTGGATGGAACACTTCGAGGCGACGCAGGCCCTGGCGGCACAGCGGGCCGCGGAGTCCCGCAACGCCGGCCTGCACGGCGAGGTCGCGATCCTGGAGTCCTATCGCACCCGCGTCGAGGCGGCGGACGCCCTGCGCGCCGAGCTGGACGCGCTGAAGGACGCGCATGACGACGTCCTGGACGACCTGCACCGCGGCTGGACCTATCAGTCGGCGCTGGAGGCGCAGGTGGCTGCGCGCGATGCCCAGGTTGCGCACCTGCTCGGCTTGCTGTCCCAGCGGGCGGAGGATTGGGAGCGCGTCCACGCCGTCCTGGCCGGGCGGGAGTCGGAAGCGGCTGCCCTGCGTGCCGACCTCGCCCATGCCCGCGCCGTGCAGGCCGCGATGGAGCAGTCCCGGTCGTGGCGCCTGACCGCGCCGGTCCGCATGCTGGGCGACCTGCCGTTCTTGCGTCGCGCCCGGCTGTTCATCGGCCTGCTGCGCCGGGGCAAGCTCGGCGAGCACCGGCAGATGCTGGCCCGGCGCCGGGCGGACGTCGCGACATTGCAGGCGGCGCCGCTGTTCGACGCCGCCTGGTATCTGACGCAACACCCGGAGCTGGCCGCCGCCGGGCACGATCCGGCCGCGCACTTCGCCTGGACCGGCGCCCCCGCCGGCGCACAGCCGAACCCCTGGTTCGATACCGCCTTCTACCTGGCGCGCAACCCGGGCGTCATGGCGTCCGGCGAGAACCCGCTGCTGCACTGGATCAGGACCGGTGCGGCCGAGGGGCTGGACCCCAACGCCTTCCTGGACGTGGACTGGTATGCCGCGCGCCACGGCGTTGCCGCGACCGGCCTGGACCCGCTGACCCACTACATCCGGCACGGCATCTCGGAGGGCCTCGACCCGAACCCCGGGCTGGACGCGGCGGTCTATGCGATGGAGGGGGACCGCAGCGGGATGGACCCGCTGCTGCACTGGTGGCGGATCGGCGCCGGCACCGGCGGCAACCCGGCGCCGCTGTTCGACTCCGCCTGGTATCGCCAGCGCCATGGCCTCGGCGCCGCCGACCCGCTGGCGCACTGGCTGGACAGCGACCGCTGCGGCCCGACCCATCCGCTGCACCTGCTGACCGGGGGAGCACCGCAGCCGATCCGCTTCCCGGCGGCCGGGGAGCCTGACGTCAGCATCATCATCCCGGTCTACGGCCACCCCGGCGACACGCTGCGCTGCCTGTATTCCGTCCTGGCATGCAGCGGCGGCGCCGTGCGTTACGAGGTGATCGTCGCCGACGACAACCCCGCCGCACCGACCGCGCCGCTGCTGGAAACACGGACGGAGGGCGTGCGGCTCATCCGCAACGTGGAGAACCTGGGCTTCCTCCGCACCTGCAACGCCGCCGCACGGCAGGCGCGGGGGCGGCATCTGCTGTTCCTGAACAACGACACCGCCGTGCATCCGGACTGGCTGGCGCCCATGGTCCGCCTGGCCGACGCCGATCCCGCCGTGGGCCTGGTCGGCGCCAAGCTGCTGAATACCGACGGCACGTTGCAGGAGGCCGGCGGCAGCATCCTGTCCAATGGCTGGGGCCTGCCCTATGGCGCCGGGAGCGACCCGGCGCTGCCGCAGTTCAACCATGTCCGCGAGGTGGACGTGGCGGTCGGCGCCTGCATCCTGGTGCCGCGCCGCGCCTGGGACCGGGTGGGCGGCTTCGACGACGCCTATGCCCCGGCATTCTACGAGGAGTTCGACCTGGCCTTCGCGCTGCGCGATGCCGGGTTCCGGGTGCTGTACCAGCCGGCGAGCCAGGTGACGCACCATGGCAGCAACTCCTACGGCGCGGAGGCGCGGGACCGGCAGAGCGCCATCAACCATGCCCGATTCTGCCGCAAGTGGGCGCGCCTGCTGCCGGGCCAGCCGGCGCCGGACGCCCTCCCGTTCCAGCAGCGCGAGCGCCCGTCCCGCGCCGGCACCGTGCTGGTGCTGGACGACCGGGTGCCGGAGTGGGACCGCCACGCCGGCGGCCTGACCATCAGCCAGTATCTGCACCTGTTCCGCGCCCTGGGCTGGCGTGTCGCCTTCCTGCCCGCCGCCGACTCGGCGCCGCTGCAGCCTTACACCGAGGTGCTGCAACAGGCGGGGATCGAGGTGCTGCACGCGCCGGAAACCCTGGCGCACTGGCTCCGGGCCAACGGCACCGCCCTGGACCTGGTCTGGACCGCCCGCCCCGACGTGACCGGCCCCAACCTGGAGCTGATCCGCAATCACACGCGGGCGCCGGTCATCTACTACACCCACGACCTGCACTACCTGCGGGAGCGGCGCCGCTACGAGGTGGACGGCGACCCGCGCGCCTTGCAGGAAAGCCGCCGCCTGAAGCGGATCGAGGAGCGCATCTTCGCCAGCGTGGACCAGGTGATGACGCCAAGCCCGGAGGAGGCGCGGATCATCGCCGAGACGGTCCCGGTGGAGAAGGTGCATGTGATCCCCCCCTACATCGTGCCTCCGGCCGATACGGAACCGCCGCCGCGGGCGGCCGAGCAGGATGCCGTGATCTTCGTCGGCGGCTTTGGCCATCCGCCGAACGTGGACGCGGCGGTGTGGCTGGCGCAGGAGATCATGCCTCTGGTCTGGGCCAACCAGCCGTCCATCCGCCTGCTGCTGGTCGGCAGCACGCCGCCGCCGCAGGTGCAGGCGCTGTCCGGCCCGCGGGTGGAGGTGACGGGCTTCGTTCCCGACATCGCGCCGCTGTATGCGCGCAGCCGCATGTCGGTCAGCCCGCTGCGCTACGGCGCCGGGGTGAAGGGCAAGATCGTCGCCAGCCTGCAGGCCGGCGTGCCGGTCGTGACGACCACGGTGGGCAACGAGGGCCTGGACCTGGTGCCCGGCGTGGAGGCGCTGGTGGCCGACGCCGCCCCTGCCTTGGCGGCAGCCATTACCGATCTGTGGGTCAATCAGGCCATGCAGGACCGCCTGGCCCGCGCCGGTCAGGCCGTGCTGCGCGACCGCTACAGCGACG
>CAXTDP010000356.1:0-6201 GCA_964242295.1 uncultured Acetobacteraceae bacterium
GGTCGGCGGCGATCATCGAACGCCGTCTTGGCCAGCGGTCGCCGACCACGCCGCCGGCCAGCATCAGCAGCACCATGGGCGCGGTTTGCGCGGCCAGCACGGTGCCGACGGCGGAAGCGGAGTAGCCGGAACCGAGCAGTGCGAACGTGAGTGCGACCGGCACGATGGCGGTGCCCAGGGTCGAGATGCTGAACGCGGCAAAGAACAGGACGAAGTTCCGGCTGCGGAGCAGCGCGTGGTAGCCCAGGCGAGGTGATGCCGGAGGTGAGGACGGAGCGGCGGTCGCGCCTGCAGCAGTGTCGGAACAGCCGGGCATCAAGGATCCTGTGATTGTAAAGCTAGATATCGCTTTCGAGAGCTGGCTGCCGCCCCATCCTGGTGGTGTCGCGTAGTTGGTGGAATCGGTTGGTGGCGTAGTCTCCGGTTCGTAGCAACGAGCCATGCCGGCGTTTGAGCGCCGGTGGAGACCACGCCATGGAACAGAGTAGCACAACGAGCGAAGCGGCTAACACGGGGCTGTTTGCGGGGGATGCCTGGTTTGACCCGATTGAGGCGGGCATCCGGGAGCGCGTCCGTGGGTTCATTGAAGAACTGCTGGAGCAGGAGCTGACGCAGGTGCTGGGGCGCGACAAGTCTGAGCGGGCTGCGGGCGCGCCGAAGGGCTACCGGAACGGCACGCGGGAGCGACAGTTGCTGGGCAGCTTCGGCCCGGTTGAGGTTGAGGTGCCCCGCGCCCGGATGTCCGCGGCTGACGGCGGCACCAAGGAGTGGCGCAGCGCTGCCTTGCCGCGCTACGCCCGGATGACGCGCCAGGTCGAGGCGCTGATCGCGGGCGCCTACCTGTCCGGCACCAACACGCGCCGGGTTAAGCGCGCGCTGGCTGCGCTGTTCGGCGGTGCTGTGGGCAAGGACGTGGTCAGCCGCACTTGGCGCAAGGTGCGGACCGACTGGGACGCCTGGAACGCACGCGACTTGGCCGACGAGGACATCGTGCGCCTGATCCTGGACGGCACGGTCGTGCGCGTTCGCCTGGACCGCAAGGCCACCAACATCTCGCTGCTGGTTGTGCTCGGGGTGCGGCGTGACGGGCAGAAGGTGCTCTTGGCCGTCAAGAACATGGGTGGCGAAAGCGAGGCAGCCTGGCGCGCCATCCTGGACGGCCTGATTGGGCGCGGCCTGCGGACGCCGGAGTTCCTCATCACCGACGGCGGGGCCGGCCTGGAGCGGGCGCTGGCGGCGCTGTGGCCTGATGTGCCGGCGCAGCGCTGCACCGTTCACACCATCCGTACGCAATCGTGTGGCTTTGGGCGGCATGGGGTCGTTGCCGCCCGGAGGTGGGGAGCGCAGTGGGATGATATGGCGGATTTCCAGACGGCCTTCGCCAACGATGATGCGCTCGATCACCAGCTGCAAGATGGCCTGCTTTTCCGTCAGGGTTGCCTCGGCCAAGCGGCCGCGGATGCGTTCGCAGAACGCCGCCACGTTGGCCCGCACCGCCTCAGCCTGGAGACGCTGCTGGCGTAGGCGCATCTGTTCCTCTTGCTGCTGTTCCAGTGCCTGGCGCTCTTGCGCGAGATGCTGGCGGCGCTCGGACAGCTCGGACAAGCTGATCGCGCCGGCCTGGTAGGCGTCCAGCAGGCGCCTGTCGGCGCGTGCGGTCCGGTCCAGCCGGGTGCGCAGCTGCTGCTCGGCGGCTTGCTCCCGGGCGGAGCCGGCGTCAGCAGCGGCAGCGAAGCGGTCGAACTGCGCCAGAAGCTGGTCGGGGTCGGCAAGCAGGCCCGCGACGTGGTCCCATACGATCGGCTCGATCTCTTCGGCGGGGACAGTGCGGCTGGGACAAGCGGTGGTCCGCGCACTCAGGATGCAATCCTTGCCGTGGCACTCGTAGACTTGCCGCACGGGTTTCCGGGCCGACGCGCGGCGGGTAAGGCCATACATGGCCAACCCGCAGAGCTCGCAAGTGAGCAGGCAGCGCAGCAGGTAGCTGTGCCGGGTGTTGTTGCGGAACGAGAGCGCGGCGTTGCGCGCGAGCTGCGCCTGCGCCTGGTTCCAGGTGCCTTGGTCGATCAGCGCCGGCACGGGAATGGCGATCCACTGCTCGCGCGGCTTGAGGCAGCGCCGGCCGGGGCTGGTGCGTGGGCCGCGGGGGCTGCGCGGCTTTGTTGCAGGCACATAACTGTAGCGGTTGGCGTAGGCGGTTCCGACATAGATTGGGTCGGCCAGCATGTGGTGCACCGTGGACGCCGACCAGGCGGGGCGGCCGGAGCGCGGCAGGTCCGGACCGGCATTGAGGCGTTTGATGACCTGGCGAATGGTCGTTTGCTCGTCGGTGAACCAGCCATACACCCGGCGCACCAGTTCGGCCTCTTGCTCGTTGACGATGATGTGACCGGGCACGGCGTCGCGGCGCGGCACGTAGCTGTAGCCGTAAGCGGGGCTGCCGGTGATGTAATGGCCGTCGCGCGCCTTCTGCAGCTTGCCGCGGCGGAACCGTTCGCCAAGCACCGCGCGCTCATACTCGGCGATGGCGCCCTGGATCTGCAGCAGGAGCTGGTCGTTGGGGTCGTCTGAGATCGGGTGCTGCAGGAACACCACCTCGGCGCCTGCGCGACGAAACTCCTCAAGCAACAGCACCTGATAGGCGTACTTGCGCGCGAGGCGGTCCGGGGTCAGCACGACAACCTGCTGAACGGCGCCGTCGCGGACGGCGTCGCGCAGCGCGTCGAGACCGGGCCGATCGAGCCGGCTGCCGCTGTAGCCCTCGTCGCGGAAGACGTGTTCATCGCTTACCGGGTGGCCTTGTGCGACGGCCCAGGCACGCAGGGCGGCGAACTGGCTGCCGATGGTTTGCTGGCGCTCCTGGCGTTCGGTTGAGACGCGGGCATAGAGGGCGGTGCGCATGGCGGGGTCATCCTGGTTGATGGGACAGGGGTGGGCGGCTGGGCAGCGGGGGCATGCGGCCCGGCGGTGGCCGGGGTGTCGGCCAGAAGGCGGCGGTAGACTTGGTCCAGTCGCTCGGCGCTGTCGCGAGTGCGAACCGGTACGGAGCAAACGGTCCAGCTTGCCACCTCCTGAGGGCGCGGATGGTTCGGCATCGGGCGGGCCTTTGCGGAAGGTAAGCCCGACTGAACCCATCATGCTCAGGTCATGGGAAATGCGCATCGTGCCGCCGGGCACGGTTGGTCCGCCCAGCCCCGGCGAACGGAACGGCAACAGTGAAGCGAACCGCATCGATTGCGTTCGGACCGTGCACAAGCACAGGAATCTGTTGGCCCATGCGCCGGATGCGCTGCACGAGGAGGTCACGGCCGACTACACCGACATGATCTACGCCAAGACCGCGAAGGAGGTGCAGGCCAGGCGCAAAGCGTTCCTGCGCAAGTGGCGGCTACGGTGTCCTGCGGTCGCCACCAGCCTGGAAGAGGCCGGCGACCGCCTGTTCGCCTTTCTCCGTCTGCCCTCGTCGCAGTGGAAGTCAGCACGGACCACCAACGCCATCGAGCGGCTGCACGAGGAGTTCAAGCGCCGCATCAAGACGCAGACCGTGCTGCCGTCCGCCGAGACCGCGGCCATGCTGTTCTGGGCGCTGATGGCGTCGGGCCAGATCACCATGCGAAAGGTGAACGGGTGGCAGACGCTCGGCGAGAAGCTGGCCGATCCCATGCCCGTTGACCTCGCAGCCTGAGCCAGGCAACCATTATCGCGCCGGAGACGAGCCAATCAGGCCATTTCCACCACAATCGCGACGCCACCGACCAGGCTCCGGCCCCCTTACTCTGTCGCCTCACCCTCGACCCGCGCCAGGACCCGTCCAACTGCCGTAAAGGTCCACTCGCAACCGCACCGCGTCCGTACTCCCCGAGCATTCAGCTCCGCCGCGATCTCCCAGCGAGTGTAGATCGGCGAGGGGTCCTGGCGCCGAACGGCGCCGTAGGCTTCTGATCTGGCGTGCTTGAGAGGGGTGAAGCTCGCACTCCGATTTACACGCTTGGGGTCAAGTCAGCGGCTGTGTGGTTGGCGGACAATCTCCATACGGTCGGCGCGCGCTCGTCGCTCGACCTCTCGTTGTCCGCCGGGCCGGCCCGGAACACCGGCGTCGGCACGCTTGCCTCATAACGCGCGGCGCCGCTCGCCAGTAAACGATGAAGGCGTTCAGCAGGCCGCGGATCACCGCCGGGTAGTTCAGACGCTGCTAGGGCGCCTGCATCATGAACCGGACGACCAAGTCCTGCACCGGATCCACCCACATGTAGGGGCCGCCCGCGCTGCCCCACCACGGCTATGTCCGGAGGGGATTGCTGGGCCACCTAGCGCAAACTGCCCATAAGCTGCCCAACAAATTGTGCAACGCGCGATAACCGCGTTTATCGCGCCTAAGTGGGGTGGGGAAAGCCGTAAAGCAGCTGCGATGTCGCGGAGCCAAGATCGCCGGAGTCTCCCGTCAGCACAGCTCTCAGACCGCAAAAATGCCCTGGATCATCATGGGAAGCGCCCCGGTTATCTATAAAAGTGTCCTGGCTCGCCATACGACGGGCGGTCGAGGCCGCTGGTGCCGTGATGGCGTCTCATCATGGCTGCGCTCCCATCACCGCGGAGGCAGTGCCGCTGTAGCGGGCGCGCAGCTCGCGTTTCAGCAACTTCCCTGCGGTGTTCTTCGGCAGGCTCTCGGCGAAGAATACGAATTTCGGACGCTTGTAGGGTGCCAGCAAGCTATGGGTGTGCTCGATCAGTTCCGCATCGGTGACCGCCGCCCCGTCCCGCGGAACGACCACCGCCGCGACCGCCTCGATCCACTTAGAGTCCGGCACCGCGATTACCGCAACCTCCGACACAGCAAGATGGGTGAACAGTGCCTCCTCGACTTCTCGGCTGGCGACCTGGACGCCCCCGGTGTTGATCACGTCCTTTATGCGGTCCACCACATACAAGTAGCCTTCCGCGTCGAAGACGCCGATGTCGCCCGAGTGGAACCAGCCACCCTCGAACGCCTGTGCCGTCTCCTCCGGCTTGTTCCAGTGGCCGAGCATCAACTGCGGCGAACGGTGCACGATCTCGCCGTGCTCGCCGGGCGGCACGTCCCGCATGTTGAGGTCCACCACGCGCGTCTGCACGTTCAGCACGGGACGGCCGACCGACGCGGGGCGGGCGTCGTGTTCCTCGGGTCGTAGCACCGTGGCGAGAGGGGAGATCTCGCTCTGCCCATAGCAGTTGTAGGCCCGGATGCCCGGCAGGCGTGCCCGCAGCTCCTGCAGGACGGGAACCGGCATGATGGCAGCCCCATAGTACGCCTTCTGTAGGCTGCGGAGGTCGCGGGTGGCGAAGTCCGGATGGCGCAGCAAGTTGATCCACACCGTTGGCGGCGAGAAGAACGACGTGAGACGCTGCTGCTCGATCAGCTCGAGGCAGCGAGCCGGGACCGGCCGCTCGATCAGCATGATCTCCGCCCCAGCCAGCAACTGCGGCATGACGAAGGTGTGCATCTGCGCCGTGTGATATAGAAGTAGCGCCGCCAGGACACGGTCTTCCGCGGCGTATTCGCAGGCCATGATGCAGCTCGTGTATTCGGATAGCAGGGCGCGGTGGGTCAGCATCGCCCCTTTTGGAGCGCCGGTGGTGCCGGAGGTGTACAGGATCTGGGCGATATCGTCGTCCGTCACGTCCTCGCCGGCGGCGCCCGTCTCGCTTGCGGGTAGAAGTGAAGCGAAAGTCCGAAGCGCAGCCGTCCCAGATGCCTCGGCCGTGTCGCGCAGCGCCGGGTCGTGTAGGATCAGCCGGGCCCCGCACTGCCCGGCGATATAGCCCAGCTCGCCAGGCGATAGCGCGTAGTTGGTCGGCACATGGATCACCCCCGCCTTGCAGCAGGCGATCCAGAACAGCAGGTAAAGATCGGAATTTTGGCCGAACGCTATCACCCGTTCGCCCTGCTTCAGCCCCTCGGCCCGCAGCCCAGCGGCGATCCGGTTGGTGACGGCGTCAAGCTCCCGGTAGCTCCAGGCGCGGTCCTCGAAGCGCAGGGCCGTGCGATCCCTGAACCGGTCTGCGGCCCTGGCGAGCGCGTCGCCAATCGTGTTGCGCGCGGCGCGCCGTGCCATGGCATCCATCCCAGCCCTCCTACAACCGGTTAGCCGGCAGCCCTCTCTGGCGTTACGTGTCAATCAGCTTGGAAACGGGACCCGGGTTCAGCGTCCAATAGGGACCCGT
>CAXTDP010000357.1:0-6175 GCA_964242295.1 uncultured Acetobacteraceae bacterium
CCGACGGCGTGCCGGCAACGGCCATACGCATCGAGGCGGCGGGCCTGGGTCGCACCGGCGTCGCGCGTCTGCTACCGTAATCTTCCAAAATCCCCGAGCCAAAGCCATGACCCAGGAATTCCACCGCATCCGCCGCATGCCCCCCTACGTGTTCGCGGAGGTGAACACCGCCAAGGCGCGCGCCCGAGCCGCCGGCGAGGACATCATAGACCTCGGCATGGGCAACCCCGACACCCCGACGCCGCCGCACATCGTCGCCAAGCTGATCGAGGCCGTGCAGGACCCGCGCAGCCACCGTTACAGCGTCAGCAAGGGCATCCCCGGGCTGCGCCGGGCGCTGGCGGGCTATTACGACCGCCGGTTCGGGGTGAAGCTGAATCCGGAAACCGAGGTCGTGGCGACGCTTGGGTCCAAGGAGGGGCTGGCCAACCTGGCCTCCGCCATCACCAGCCCCGGCGACACCATCCTGGTGCCCAACCCGTCCTACCCCATCCACCAGTTCGGCTTCATCATCGCCGGCGCCAGCGTCCGCAGCCTGCCGGCGACGCCGGACGACTCGATGCTGGAAGCGCTGGACCGCGCGGTGCGCCACTCCGTGCCGAAGCCCACCGCGCTGATCGTGAACTTCCCCAGCAACCCCACGGCCTATTGCGCCGAGCTGGACTTCTACCGGGAGGTCGTGGCGTTCTGCCGCAAGCACGACATCTACATCATGTCCGACTTGGCCTATGCCGAGATCTACTTCGGCGCCAACCCGCCGCCGTCGCTGCTGCAGGTGCCCGGCGCCAAGGACATCGCCGTCGAGTTCACCAGCATGTCCAAGACCTACTCCATGCCGGGCTGGCGCATGGGGTTCGCGGTGGGCAACGAGCGGCTGATCGCCGCCCTGGCGCGGATGAAGAGCTACCTGGACTACGGCGCCTTCACCCCCATCCAGGTCGCGGCAACGGCGGCGCTGAACGGGCCGCAGGACTGCGTGGCCGAGATGCGGGCGCTGTACAAGGAGCGGCGGGACGTCGTGGTGCGCGGGCTGCACGCCGCCGGGTGGGACATCCCCAGCCCCGACGGCAGCATGTTCGCCTGGGCGCCGATCCCCGCCAAGTATGCCCACCTCGGCAGCATCGAGTTCAGCAAGCTGCTGCTGGCGCGGGCCAAGGTCGCCGTGGCGCCGGGCCTCGGCTTTGGCGAGCATGGCGACACCCATGTCCGCATCGCCTTCGTCGAGAACACGCAGCGGCTGCGCCAGGCCGTGCGGAACATCCGCGGCTTCCTGCAGGAGGGCAGCAACGTAGCACTCCCCGGCGTCGCCGCGGAATGACCAAGCCGCTTTCGGTTGGGGTCGCCGGCCTGGGAACGGTCGGCGCCGGGGTGCTGCGCCTGCTCCGGGACAACGCCGAGGTGATCCAGGCGCGGGCGGGCCGTCCGGTCGCAGTCGTCGCCGTGTCCGCCCGGGACCGCACCCGGGACCGCGGCGTGCCCACGGGCGGGCTGCGCTGGTATGAGGACGCCGTCGGCCTGGCGTCCGATCCCGGCGTGGATGCCGTCGTCGAGCTGATTGGCGGCTCCGATGGCCCGGCGCATGCCTTGGTGCAGGCGGCGCTGGCCGCGGGCAAGCCTGTCATCACCGCCAACAAGGCGCTGATCGCCGTGCATGGCGCCGAGCTGGCCAGCAAGGCGGAAGCGGCCGGCGTGGCCTTGGCGTTCGAGGCGGCGGTCGCCGGCGGCATTCCGGTCATCAAGGCGCTGCGCGAGGGCCTGGCTGCCAACCGGGTGGACCGGGTGGCCGGCATCCTGAACGGCACTTGCAACTACATCCTGACCGAGATGGGCCGCGGCGGGCGCGAGTTCGCCGACGTGCTGGCCGATGCGCAGCGGCTGGGCTACGCCGAGGCCGACCCGGCCTTCGATATCGACGGCGTGGATGCCGCGCACAAGCTGGCGATCCTGGCGGCGCTGGCCTTCAACCAGCCCGTGGACTTCGGGGCCGTGCACATCGAGGGCATCCGGCAGGTGTCGGCGCTGGACATCGCCTTCGCCGCCGAGCTGGGCTACCGCATCAAGCTGCTCGGCATCGCCCGCCGGACCGAGGTTGGGATCGAGACGCGGGTGCATCCCTGCATGGTGCCGCTGTCCGATCCGATTGCCCGGGTGGACGGCGTGTTCAACGCCGTGGTGGCGGAGGGCGATCCGGTCGGGCGGGTGATGCTGCAGGGCCGTGGCGCCGGGGCCGGGCCGACCGCAAGCGCCGTGGTGTCCGACCTGATTGACCTGGCGCAGAACCGGCGCACTCCGGCCTGGGGCGCGACCGGCGCGGCGCTGCACCGCCTGCGATCTGTGCCGATTTCCGCGCACCACGGCGCCTACTACCTGCGGCTGATGGTCGTGGACCGGCCCGGCGTTATCGCCGACGTGACCGCCGCCCTGCGCGACGCCGGCGTCAGCCTGGAAAGCATGCTCCAGCGGGGTCGCGCACCTGGCGAAGCCGTGCCGGTCGTGCTGGTGACGCACGAGTGCAACGAGGCCGCCATGCGCCGCGCCGTGGACGCTATCGCCGCCATGAACGCCGTGTTGGAACCACCCGCCCTGATCCGCATTGAGCCTGGTTAACCGCTGCCTTCTCCCTCCTCCTTCGGGAGAGGGTTGGGGTGAGAGAAAGGCCGCCAAGACCGGTGTTGGTCATCGTGGACCGTGGGCAGCGCCGAGTAGGCCAGCATCTGGTCTTGCTACCTCCCTCACCCCGACCCTCTCCCGGAGGAGGAGGGAGAAGAACCCCCGACACCGCACCCCATCCATTGCCGGCGGCGAAGCGTCGTGGCACTCCATCGCGGGAGCTCGCCCAGAGGACACGACATGAACAAGCCCGAGATCAGCCTCGACCGCAACCTCGCGTTGGACCTGGTCCGCGTGACGGAGGCTGCGGCGCTCGCTGCGTCCCGCTGGATGGGTCGCGGCCAGAAGAACGAGGCCGATGGCGCCGCGGTTGAGGCGATGCGCCGGGCCTTCGACAGCGTCGCCATCGAGGGCACGGTGGTCATCGGCGAGGGCGAGATGGACGAGGCGCCGATGCTGTATATCGGTGAGCGCGTCGGCGCCGGCGGCCCGGCCATGGATATCGCCGTGGACCCGCTGGAGGGCACCAACCTCACGGCGAAGGGTGGCCCCAACGCGATCGCCGTGGTGGCGTTGGCGGAGCGGGGCAACTTCCTGCACGCCCCCGACATCTACATGGACAAGATCGCCGTGGGGCCGGGCCTGCCGGAGGGGATCGTGGACCTCGATGCCACCGTGGGCGAGAACCTGCGAGCCTTGGCTCGGGCCAAGGGACGCTCGGTGAACGACATCGTGGTCTGCATGCTGGAGCGGGAGCGGCACGAACACCTGATGGAGGGCTGCCGTTCCGCTGGCGCCCGCATCATGCTGCTGGGCGACGGCGACGTGGCCGGGGTGATTGCCGCGGCGATGCCGGAGGGCGGGGTGGACATCTACATGGGCAGCGGCGGCGCGCCGGAGGGCGTGCTGGCCGCCGCCGCCCTGCGCTGCATCGGCGGGCAGATGCAAGGGCGTCTGATGTATGAGGACGACGCCCAGCGGGAGCGCGCGGCAGGCATGGGCGTCACCAACCACTCCCACAAATATACCGTGTCCGAGATGGCGAGCGGCGACGTAATGTTCGCTGCCACCGGCGTCACCTCCGGGGCGATGCTCAAGGGCGTGCGGCGGTTCGGGACCGGTGCCTATACGCATTCGATGGTGATGCGCAGCAAGTCCGGCACGGTCCGCTACATCGAGGCGAACCACAACTTCGCGACCAAAACCTGGCAGCCGGAGTAGGCCGCCGCCAGCCCAGGCTTGCGACCATGTTCCTGCCCCCTCTCCCTCTGGGAGAGGGTTGGGGTGAGGGGGCGGGAAAGCGCGGTCCTATGCCGCAATGGACCTCGGTCCAGCGGTCTCGGCGTGCCTCGGCCCGTAGCCAAGACGCCCTCACCCCAACCCTCTCCCGGAGGGAAAGGGAGCAGAACGCCCACGTGCGGTGCACCCCTGACTTATAGGTTCCGCAAGCGGATCAACTTCTGATCGGCATTGCGGGGCGCGCTGCGACACGGCAATCCAGAGGGCGCGCAGACCGCGATTCGGCCCTGGTGGACCCTCGGCCGCCACATCGCAAGCGGCCTGCGACGCCAACGCCGGCAGCGCGGCCAGCACGCGTATGAGGACCACTTGAGCCACGCCAGCCCCTTGAACATTGAATCCAGCCTAACCGGACGCCGCTGGCTGTGGCGCCAGAGCGAGGACCGCCTGGGCCTCGGCATCGCCCAGCGCCTCGCCCTGCCGGAACTACTCGGCCGGCTGCTGGCCGCCCGCGGCATCGGCCTGGACGACGCCGCGCACTTCATGGAGCCGACCCTGCGCGCCCTGCTGCCGGACCCCTCGGTGCTGCAGGACATGGACGCCGCCGCGGCCAGGCTGGCGGCGGCGGTGCAGCGGGGGGAAACCGTCGCGGTGTTCGGCGACTACGACGTGGACGGCGCATGCAGCGCCGCCATCATAACGACCGTGCTGCGGACCCTGGGCTGCACGGTGATGACCCACGTGCCCGACCGCTTGCTGGAGGGCTATGGCCCCAACGGACCGGCTCTGCAGTCCCTCGCCGACCGAGGCGCCACCCTGGTCGTTTGCGTGGACTGCGGCACCGCCGCCGCGGCGGCCCTGGCGGCCGTGCAGGGCCGGGCGGACGTGGTCGTGCTGGACCACCACGTCGCCGAAGGGCCGCCTCCCCCGGTGCTGGCGACGGTGAACCCCAACCGCGCCGACTGCACCAGCGGGCTGGGGAGCGTATGCGCCGCCGCCATCGCCTTCCTGGCGGCAGTCGCCACCCTGCGGGCGCTGCGCCGGGCCGGACATTTCGCCGGGCGGGCGGAGCCGGACCTCAAGGATTTGCTGGACTTGGTGGCGCTGGCAACCGTCTGCGACGTGATGCCGCTAACCGGGCTGAACCGGGCGTTGGTCGTGCAGGGCCTGCGCGTCATGGCCCGGCGCGCCCGGCCCGGCATCGCCGCGCTGCTGGCGGCCGCGGCGGCGCGCGACTTGCCGACCGCGTTCACCTGCGGCTTCGCCTTGGGGCCGCGCATCAACGCCGCCGGGCGCATCAGCACCTCCGACCTCGGGCTGCGCCTGCTGCTGTCCGACGATCCCGTGGAGGCCCGCGCCCTGGCGCAGACCCTGGACACCACCAACCGCAACCGCCAGCAGGTCGAGTCCGCAATGCTGGACTCGGCGCTGGCCCAGGCCGCGGAGCAGTCGGCGGCCGGGCACGCCGCCCTGCTGGTGCACGGGGAAGGCTGGCATCCCGGCGTCGTCGGCATCGTCGCCGGCCGCATCAAGGAGCGGCACAACCGCCCAACCTGCGTCGGCGCGCTGCAGGACGGGCTGGTGAAGGGCAGCGGGCGCTCGGTGGCCGGGGTGGATTTGGGCCGGGCGGTAATGGCGGCGCGGGCGGCAGGGCTGCTGGTGACGGGGGGCGGCCATGCGATGGCGGCCGGGTTCTCGCTGCGGCCGGAGCGGCTGGCCGAGTTTCACGCCTTCCTGAATGAGCGGCTGTCGCACGCCGCCGCCCTGCCGCGTGCCGCCGACCTGGCAGTGGAGGGCACGCTGGCCGTCCCCGGCGCCACGGTGGACCTGGCGCAGCAGCTTGCCCGGCTGTCCCCCTTCGGCAATGGCAACGAGGAGCCGGTATTCGTCCTGCCTCGCGCCCAGGTCGTCCGCGCCGACCGGATCGGCAAGGAGGGCGGGACGGTGCGCGCCTATGTGCAAGGGGAGGGCGGCGGCCCCCGCCTGAAGACGCTGCTATTCCGTGCCGGCAATGGCGCGCTGGCCGACGCGCTGCTGACGCCTGGCGCCCCGCTGCACCTGGCTGGGCACTTGCGGGCGGAAGAATGGAACGGCACGGTGTCCGCCGGGTTCTTCGTCGCGGACGCGGCGCGGGCGGTGTGATGCAGGCGGCTTTCGACCCTGATCCCCGGTCATCCCAACGCCAGCCGGGCGCGTCTGCGGATAACTGGCGGCAGTGCCGCCGTGGAGTGATGGTCCCTTCACTTCGCATCCAGCAATCCCACCTCGGGGCAGAATGCTACCCTCCTACCCCGGCTTGACAACATGCCCGTCGCCCCTTCGTGTG
>CAXTDP010000358.1:0-6163 GCA_964242295.1 uncultured Acetobacteraceae bacterium
GGGCGAGCGCTACCCACCCACAAAGGCCTCAGACGCCAGAGGCTGAGCAATTACGGTGGCCGGGCTCGCGGAAAGCATCGCAGTGGCAAAGCGGCTGGACCTACTGTTGCGCCACGAAAGCCAGGAACGCCTGGCGAGCGTGCTCGACGACACGGCTGCAACCCTGCTTGCCGATTTCGCGGCAAGCATACGACGGGACCTCCCAGCCGTGCAGGCGGCCCTCGACCTGCCCTGGACCACAAGCCCCGCCGAAGGGCAGATCAACCGCATCAAGACCATCAAGCGGGCCATGTATGGCCGCGCTGGCTTCCAACTCCTCCGCGCCCGCGTCCTGTATGCCGCATGAACCCGAAACGACAGCACGGGAAGCGCGGGAGAACCAATTTTGGCTTGTCAACGCATTGTGGTGCTGGTCAGCGTCGGAACCCGCTGCTGACCCACAGACGAACTCTGTGTGCAACCGATACAAGCTCTCATGCGTAGCTCCTGGCGTCACCTCGCCAGTCGATCCCGCGTTTTTCGTAATGGTCGCCGGCGACAAGGAGCAGATAAACGCGGAGCGGCGCATGTGGGACGGCATCCCTGTAGGACTGGGCCTGCTCGCCAAGATCAGGCAGGTCGCGGTGGAAAGCGGCGTGCCGTTCCTACTGGTGGAGGCGGGCTGAGGCAGGCGCTCGCTGCTGAAGCCCTCACACAGGCTGCAGCGGCCGGCGCACCATAGTCCAAGAAACAACGATGCCGCACAGCAGCAGGGCGGCCGCCAGCGCGAAGCTGAGCGTGTATTCCTGGGTGCGGGCGATGATGAAGCCCGTGAGGATCGGCGCTAGGAATCCGAAGCTGTTGCCGCCCAGCACCAGCAGGCCGAACACCGCTCCGGCCGAACGCTTGTCGTAGATGAGGTCGGCTGCCAGCGCGTAGTTCAGGGTGTTGGCCGCGGTCGCGAACAGGACAGACGCGATGACCAGCCCTTCCATGACGACGATGTTCTCGGCGATCGGCACGAACAGCACGCAGGAGGCCAGCGCCATCGTGCCGATCATGAGCCAGCGCCGCCGGCCGCCTGACAGGTCCTTGCCCGCCGTCATCCGGTCGCTCAGCAGGCCCAGGAGCAGTAGGCCCGCGGTAGTGACGACGTAGGGCATGGTCGCCAGCCATCCCGCGCTGAACAGGTCGAGGTGGCGCACGTTGCGGAGGTAGGACGGCAGCCAGGTCAGGAACAGGTAAATCGAATACACCTGACATCCGTGGGTGATGAGCAGCCCCCACATCACTCGCTGCCGCAGCAGCATTCCCAGCGACATCGGCTGGACCGCGTCCATCATCGCAGGCTCGCGGGTTGCCAGGATATGCGCCCGCTCCTCCTCGCCTAGCCATCGGGCCCGTTCGGGGCTTCGGTAGAAGGCGAACCATACACCGGCCCAGGCGAGTGTCAGCGCGGCGACAATGAAGAACGCCGTGCGCCATTCGACGACGGAGATCAGGAACGATGTTACCAGGATGCCGATGGCGGGCCCGGCCGTGCTTCCCGCGCTGAAGATGGACACCATCAGCCCGCGCTCCTGCCGCGGCGCCCATTCTCGCAGAATGCGGTTACCGGCGGGGTAGCTCGACGACTCGCCCACGCCGAGCAGCAGCCGGGCGCCGACCAGCGTGGCGAAGCTCGGGGCCAAGCCGGTGGCGGCGGAGCCGAGCGCCCACACCACCATGCCAGCGCCCATGATACCGCCGGCTCCAAACCGGTCGGTCAACAGGCCCATGGGAAGGATCAGCAGAATGTAGCTGTAGAAGAAGCACGAGAACACGACCCCCATCGCTTCGGGGCCCAGCCCGAAGGTGCGGGCGATGTCAGGACCGGCGACGGAGATGTTGACGCGGTCGATGTAGTTGATGGTGTTGGCCACGAACAGCACGGCGATCACCAGCCATCGCTTGCTTCCCATCGTCTGGATTTCCCATCCCTTGTTTCTTGTGTTTCTTGCTGTTGTGCGGCCGTCAGCGCCGTCGTGGCGCGACCACCACGTCGGCGTCTGGCAGGGCTTCGCCATTGGCGACACGCTGCATGTTGGCGAACACGTGATTCGCCACCCGGCCGACATTGTCGAGCACGCTGGCGGCGGTGTGGGGTGACAGGGTCACGTTTTGCAACCGGAGCAGCGGGTTGTCGGCCGAAGGGGGCTCCTGCTCGAACACGTCGAGCCCCGCGCCCATCAGGGTGCCGTCCGTCAACGCGTGCGTCAGGGCCACCTGGTCCACCAGTTCGCCGCGCGCGGCGTTGACCAGCACTGCGCCTCGCTTCATCCGAGCGAACTGCGCCTGGCCCATCATGTGGCGGTTGTCCGTGCCGCCGGGGCAGTGCAGCGACAGGATGTCTGCCCTCTCGAGCAAGGTGTCGAACGGCACGCGGGTGGCGCCGAGTGCCTGCTCGACCTCCCTGGGGGCCGGGCGCGGGTCGTAGTACAGCACCGTCGTCTCGAACCCGACCAGGCGCTTGGCCACCGCGCGCCCGATGTTGCCGAAGCCGACGAGGCCAACGGTGCGGCCGGACATCTGCAGGCACTGGACCCGCATTTCCTTGAACAGCCACCGCCCTTCGCGCAGGGCCCGGTCGACCACGGAAAGCCGCCGTAGCGTCGCCAGCATCAGCATGATGGTGTGCTCGGCGACCGCGTGGGCGTTGGCCCCGGCAGTGATGGCGACACCCACGCCTTTCCGCTCCGCCGCGGGAAGGTCGACATCGTCGTAGCCGATGCCCCATTTGTGGATCAGCCGCAGGCACCCGGCACCCTCTAGCATCTCCGCCGTCATCCGATTGGCGGCCAGCAGCAGGAAGTCGCTGCGGGCGAGCAGCCCGTGCCAGGCGGCGGGATCGGCCGGGCTCGCGAACTCCACCTGAAACCCCGGCGGTGCTGCGGCGACGATCCGTTCTCGGATCTCCGGCGCCCAGGCATCAGCACACCCGACCAGCCAAGTGTTCATGCGCGCTCTCCCCCGGCGTGGAATGGGGAGGTCCGCAAATCGCCGACGCGGCTGCGCATGCCTGCGAGCAAGAAGCCGGCATCCGTCCCGGCCGAGATGAACCGGGCACCCAGCGCGACGTAGCGGGCCAGCACGTCGCGGTCGCCGATGCCAGCGATGCCCAGTGTCTTGCCGTGCTCGCGGCAGGCCTCACCCACCGTGCGGTAGGCGTCCTCGATGGGTGCCGCGCCGTAATCGCCGGGGATGCCGATGTCGAGGCCGAGATCGTTGGTGCCGATCAGCAGCATGTCCACACCCGGAACGGCGGCGATCTCGCGCGCATTGCGGATCGCGAGGGCCGTTTCCAGCATTACTACGACCAGCGTCGTCTCGTTCACCCGCTTCGCCTGCTCGGCTAGGGGCATGGAGGCGTAGGCAAACTGGAAGGCGGGCCCCGAAGCCGACCGCTTCCCAAGAGGAGCGAAAGTGCAAGCCTCCACCACGACCCGCGCCTGGGCCGCGGTGTCGACGTGTGGCGCGATAATCCCCGCAGCACCGGCGTCGAGCAGCTTCGCGATGGCCGGGTCGTCATGCGCCGGCACCCGCACCAGCGCCGGTAGGCCGATGGCCGTAGCCGTGGCGCAGATCTCCCCGGTTTCGGCGAGGCTCGCCGTGCAATGCTCGAGGTCCATGTAGAAGGCGTCGAAGCCGGCGGCTTCCGCCATGAAGGCGACCTCGGTGGTCCTAGCGAAGACGGTGCGCATGCACAGCGCAACCTCCCCGGCCGCGAACATCTCTTTCAGGCGGTTGCGGGTGCGCAGGGCGACGTGCGCCCCGAGATTGCCGGTCATGTCAGTGTCCTCCCAAAGCGGCGAAGCCGTAGAGGCGGGCGGGGTTGTCGACCAGGATGCGATGGCGCTGAGGATCGTCCGGAACCCAGTCCGCGAGCAGGTCCAACAGCTCGCCGTCGTCCGGCATGTGCTCGTGCATGTTGGGATGCGGCCAGTCGGTTCCCCAGACGCAGCGCTCGGGCACCTGCGCCGCCAGTCTGCGGGCCAGCGGCGCCACGTCACCATACGGATAGCCGGCAACCGAGGCGCGGTAGCCGCTGAGCTTGACCCAGCACCGACCGCTGTCCAGCAGGCGAAGCACCGCGGCATACCCCGCGTCGCGCTCGGTCTGGTCGGCCAGGATGCCGGCCAGATGGTCCATCACGACCGGCACTGGAAGCTCCGCGATAACCGGTGCGAGGTCGTGCCAAGTCTGTGCCGGCACGTACATCTGGATGTGCCAGCCGAGCGGGGCGATGCGGGCGGCGACGTCGCGCAATTGATCGAGCGACCCGCCCCCGGAGGACACGGTGATAAAGCGGACGCCCCGGGCGCCGCCGTCGTGCAGGGCCTGCAGGTCGCGGTCCGAGATGTCGGATGGAATCATGATGATGCTGCGGGCCCGGTCCGTGCCGAAAGCCTGCACCGCCCCGGTCGTGCAGCGGTTGTCGAAGCCGTAGACGCTGGGCTGCACGATCACCATGCGGCTGATGCCGAGGGTGGCGAGCATCGCCAGGTACTCTTCACGACTGGCCTCAGGGGGCGTGTAGCTGCGGCCTTCCGCAAACGGATACTGACTGGGCGCGCCGAATACATGGGCATGGCAGTCGCAGGCGCCGGGCGGTGCGATGTATGCGGGCATGCTCGCCCGGTCCCGTTGCCGGAGATAGGTAGTGTCCATTGCTCCTCCCGTGCGGCCGATTGCGGCTCGTGAACGTTCACATAACGCTCTCATCCCGCTCTGGTGCTGTCAACGTGCTTCCGGCCTGGCCCTGGTTCGTCTGGTCAGGCGGATCTTTGCTACGCTGGTTACATGAGCGTTACCCTCAAGCATGTCGCATCCGATGCAGGTGTCTCGTATCAGACGGTCTGGCGTGCCCTGCACGACGCCCCCGGTATTCTTCCCGGCACTCGAGCCCACGTGCTGGAGGTGGCATCCCGGCTCGGCTACCGCCGCAACTCCGCTGCGAGCAGCCTGCGCACGTCCCGCTCGAACATCATCGGGCTGGTGGTGCTCGACGTCAGCAACCCGTTCACCGGCCAGCTGGTGGGCGGCGTCGAATCCGCCGCGACCCAGGCCGGAAGCTCCGTGATGCTGATGAACAGCGGCGACGACATCGCGCGCGAGCGCCTCGCCATCCAGGCGCTCACCGGGCGCCAGGTGGACGGGATCATCCTCAACCCCTCCAGCAAGGGCGATCACTCCTACCTGCTCCGGGACCTCCCGGCTGGACTGCCCCTGGTCTCGATCAACCGGCCTATTCCCGGCGTACCCTGCGCCACGGTCGCCTCGCGGCACGCCGACGTTTCACTCGCCGCTCGGCTGCTGCTCGACCGCGGGCACCGACGCATTGGTGGCATCTTCGGGGAACGTGCCAACACTCCGTTCCATTATCGCGATCTGGCGCTTCGGCGGGCTCTCAAGGAAGGGGAGCACGTCATGCAGCCGCGATGGTTCCGCCACGGCGCGAACACCGTGGCGTTCGGCCGGCAGGCGACGCGGGACATCCTGTCGCTGGAAGACCAGCCCACCGGATTGTTCGCCGGCGGCAACCAGCTGACCGAGGGAATGCTGCTCGGCCTGCGCGATCTCGGGCTCCGGCAGGGCATCGATGTTTGCGTGGTCGGGTTCGATCTGCGCTACGCGGCCCTGCTGGAACCGCCCATGCCAGTCCTGCTCCAGCCGGGGCACGAGATGGGGCAGCTTGCGGTCAAGGCGCTGCTGTCCATGAAGGCGGGCCAGCCCTTACGCCGCCTGCCGCCCTTGCCGCTTCAGCTGGAGTGCGGTCCCGCTGACTCCTATGGAGACGAGGGTCGTTGAACATCGTGGGTGCGTGCGCCTCTTGCTGGCCAGTTCCTCAATCAATTTTGCTGTGAGAGCGGTGGTGCCAAGCTCGCTCGTGCGTTACGGGGCATGGTGATGACGCGGGCCAGCGCCGCGAGCATCAAGGCCGCTTAAGGACGCAAAGTCGTTGACACGTTCCGGAGCGCTCCCTCGCCTGACTACACCGGATAGGCGGGCAAGCTACAAGGGCGGGGACGGAAAAACACAGGTTCTGAAAGTTGGCTGTTCTTCGGCCTATGAGGTGATTGGGCCTAGCTGACGTTGCGGCTTGCAGGGGCTACCGATACCCGTGCATTGCTGGAGTGAGCCGAAC